>USQV01000041.1 GCA_900556965.1 uncultured Clostridium sp. | reverse complement strand
TACCCTCAGCACTGCCTGTCAGAGCTGCTATGGCGCTGATACCGATGATCGCAATGACACCGGCGATCGCAGCGATAACGCCGCCGATTATCATAAGAATAGATGTTACCTTTAAAAATTTCTGTCCCTTCATGTCGTATCCTCCTTTTTAGCTTTTTTGCTATTTTGTTTGGTTCACCTTTGTTATATCAGTTAAAGCCTGTATTTGTATATAGTCCTCTGGATACTTTTGCCAATTTTCCCCTATGGTATCCATTGGATAATAGCAAAAACGCACAAAACCATACCTGTGATTTTGTGCGTTTTTCATATATTATTTATGAAATCTCCTGAAGTCTTCCGCAGCGGCGCAGAAGATCAATATAAAGCATCAGCTCGTCTCTGGAGGCCACTCCCAGCTTCTCATAGATGCTCCGGTTATGTTTTCTTACCGTACTCATGCTGATAAATGCAAGCTCCGGAATTTCTGCGATCTCATGACCTTCAATGTAATAGCGGAAAATATTCTGTTCCGCCTCCGTAAGTAATTTTCTTCGTTCTACAAACTGGTCAAACAGCTCGGCAATATTTGGCGGAAGCTGTCCCTGCTCTAATCGCTGATTTTTTGCCCGCTCATTTAAAAATCGCGCCAGCTCATCCACCTCTGAGATTCCTGAGGATATTCCCTCAGTCGGTATTTCCTCCTGCTGGAACTGTCTTAAAATATCCGTAATGGGGCGGACAAACCGCCGCACCATATAAAAGGAAAGCAGAAGCAAGGCACAGAACATTACCAGAGCAGCAAATATCCATGTTTTTTGTATTCTGCTTAAATATGCAGCATAGCTCTCCTGCGGAATAAGAAGGGCCGCTGCCCATACCGTGTCCTCCTTATCCCCCTTTGAGATCGAGATGGTACGATGAAGACCGATATACCGCTCATTACCCGCAGCATATTCATTATAAAACTTACCCGGCCGGATATTGAGTGTTTCCTTTCCGCTTAAGTAAGTACCTTTTACATTGCCCACCAGCCCCTCCGATAACAGGAGACGATCCTCAGAAATCGGAGCCAGCACCGTAACAGCGGAGCCGAATTGTCCCTCCACTGTAGGGTAGGAGAACCGGAAATACATGGTGCTGATCTCGACACCACAGACACCGTACACCGTCCCGCTGCTCCCTATGATCGGTACACAAAGCAGCATGACCGACTCCCACGTATCCTTCAGATCGATCTGCTTCGTCCAATAATAATGCTGCGCCGGACGGTCTGAGGTCGTTTTCATTAATTCTCGGCATCCGGGGATAAGATCCACGTCAAATTCCAGATTCCATCGATTATGCATTTCCACATCTTTTTTTCTGGCAATGTCCGGGATACCACGAAAGCATACGACCGTCGGTGCGGCCGGACTGCTGGCGCTTAGATTGGAATATCGCAGATAAACACCGCTCCGGGAATGGTCGGAAACCGGAAGCCTTGTGTTGATCGTTGCATTCAATATTGCGTAAGCTCCGTTGCAGTTTGCCGTCCGGAGAGTCTCGCTGACCAGCGGATACATGGTTTCCTGCAGCTGCAGCAGACGATCCGGAGAATTATTGGCTTCCTCTAACGAAATTCCGTCCTGTATTAATACCCTCTCGATCTCTCGGCTTAATTCCTTGGAAAGATTGATGCCCTGAGCAGTCAGCTTGTCAAAATGATCCGCCAGATGCTCCTGCATAGTCTTTTGCTGGAGCTCCATCACTTCGTTTAACTGTTCACCGCTCCGGGAAAAGGCTCCTGCGATCGATAAGAGGAAGACCACGGCCGCAAAAACCGCCAAGATCGTAAAGCTCCAGTAGAACATCAGCTTTCTCTGCATTCCTACGCTCTGCTTTTTTGCGAAAAGCTTCCATATTCTGATCTTCTTCCATTCTTTTGGCACGTTTCCTCCCTCCTTTCGTTCTATATAATATATTTAGTATTTAGAAAGAATTCACATAATTCAATATCAGCACAAGAATCAGCATGTGGACAGGATAAAATGCGTAGCAGCTTAGCTGGAACGCCTTGCTGTGATATCCCTGCCGTCCGCGATACAGCCAGATCGGGATCAGCGCCAGCAATGCAAGCCCCTGCTGACAGAGCTCAATATCCATTCCAAACAGGCGTATCGGATACATCAAGCCTCCCAGCAGCTCCACATTTACCCAGTAGAGCGTAAGAAGCTGTCCCGCCAGACACCAACATTTCCGCCCCCGGAAGAAATAAAAAATAAAGACCATAAGCACACCGGCGCCATAATAATCTACCATACATATCGTTCCGAGTATCACGCCTGCGAGGACGACTAATGCAGAAACCGGAAGAAACAGCCAGAGCTTTTTCTTTTTTCGTGCGGCTTCCATCAGGTGTATCCCGGAAAGTCCGATCAAAAATGTCCAGATCACATTCTGATGAACCGGATAAAACCAAGTTCCGCCGTACATCAGATCAAAGGGAATTTCCGACAAAACGGCGAACAGGAGCAGCCGCAAAATATATTTTTTAAAGCTGCGGGTATGAAAATACCCCTCCACAGTCATAAAGGCAAAGATCGGAAAAGCAAGCCGTCCGGCGCATGTCAGCCAGTCCTGTGCCGGCAATAGAGTCGCCCAAAGATGATCCATCAGCATAAGCGCCATCGCTATGATATGGAGCAGCGCCGCACTGATATTAAACTCCGGTTTCCCCTTCGGAAGCTCCGGTATCGTTTTGTTTCTGTCATTTGTCACAAAAACTTCCTCCCATTTATGTTTATTAGTATTTTACCATATCCTGTCGGAAAAGAAAGGTGAATTTATTGTTAATATTGTTAATCTTTCTTGACATCCTTGTTCTATTGCAGTATCATCAGTATGTCACATTTTAACACTGTACTTAATGAAAGGACTAAAATGAATCGTTCTGAATTACTCATTACATACGGGCATCGTATTCTTGAAAGCAACCAATTTGCAAATGCAAAAGATCAAAAGCATCATTTTCGCACAGATGTAGCTTCCCACTCTATCAATGTGGCGCTGTTTTGTATTGCATTTTATCAGCTTCTGGGGCTTTTTCATATAAAGCTGAATCTGGCAACGCTAATTATCGCCGCGCTGGCCCATGATCTTGGCATCATCGGACGAAGGGAAAAATTTTCTTCCAATTACCAATGCCTTAAGGGACATCCAAAAGACTCTGTTGCGGCGGTCCGGGAGATCATCCCCGAGGTCGATATAAGGGTCTGTGACGCGATCTCCAGCCACATGTTCCCCCTGTATCCGATCCTTCCGACCTCAAGAGAAGCTTGGATCCTCACCCTTGCCGACAAATGTGCTACCTGCACCGATCTTTTCCGCCACTATACCGTACCGCAGGTTTCCATTGCATAACACAAAGGAGCTGCAAAACAACTGTAATTTCAGTTATTTTGCGGCTCCTTTTAATATCCCTATGATCTGCGCCGTACCGGTATCTGGATCTTGTAGATCAGATGCTCCGAATGATCCAGCGGGAATTGAGTGAGAACCTCACAGATATAGTCACCGGAGGGGATCATATCCTGTCTTGTCATCTCCTCATACAACCTGTTTGCATACTCTGCTTCCAAAGACGTATTGTCCGAAGCCACGGAAAGATACATACTCTGCGGTAGTGTACGTATACTTCCGGTGTCCGGGTACAGATCATCGACAAATATAAATGCGGTCTGTGATGTATACGTTCCCTCCATAAAATGTTCTTTATCCATGATCGTGCCGACATTGATAAAATAGGACGGAGGAAGCTTTTTTTCATGAAGATAATTCTGCATGTGGCGGAGCATATTCTCATAGCCCTGATAGCCTTGGGAAAAGAAGTCAAACTCCGTATTCTGCACATCCAGTTTTCGCTCGGGTACATACTCAAAAAACACTTGTCCAAACGGCGGCAGAGCATTCAGCGTCTGAATATTTCTACGGATGCGAAGCAAATTATTCCTGCTTACTGAAGAATTATAGATCTCCTCCGATAAAGCGCCGATCTGTTCCTCAAGTACCTGCAGTAATCGTTCCTCCGATGAAAGCTCAAATATCTCGCGGATCTTTCCCAGCGGCAGATGGCAGCTTTTCAGGGCGCGGATCAGATCCAGCTTTGCACACTGTTCCAGCGTATAATACCGGTATCCCGTTTCCGGATCCATATATTGAGGCTCCAAAAGCTTATTCTTAGAATAAAGTCTTAATGTCTGTGTACTGACATGATTAAGCTCTGCCATCTCACCGATCTTTAAAAGTGTATTTCTCATTGCAATCCCTCCTCTCCTTCTGATTTTAGCAAAGAATTCCGGGAACATCAAACCCCTCTTGACTTTATACTTACTATAAGGTGTAAAATTATATCAGCAAAGTAGATCCGGCAAACACTCATCTTGATCAAGGAGGTATTTTTATGGAAAGAAAAATTACATTCGCTCAATACGGCTGTGGTAAAATGGGTAAATATCTGATCCGATATGCAATTGAAAAGGGCGCAGAATTGGTTGCTGCTTTTGATATGAACCCTGCCATTCTTGGAAAAGATGCAGCAGAAATTGTGGGAGATGGTTATCCGGAAACCGGTATCAGGATCTCTGATTCCCGTCAGGCTGATGAGCTTCTCGGAAGCTTAAAGCCGGATGTCTGCATCATCGCCACCAGAAGTACCGTTGCAGAGCTTGAAGATATCTTTACGATCTGTGCAAAGCATGGCATCAATGCCATTACTACCTGTGAGGAAGCGCTGTATCCGTGGAATTCTTCTCCGGCTCTCACCCACAAATTAGATGAGCTCGCGAAAAAAGGAAACTGCACTCTGACCGGCGTTGGCTACTGTGATCTTGTATGGGGTACTATGGTCACCAATCTTGCCGGCTCCTCCTTTAAGATAACAAAGATCTTAGGCAGCAGCTGGTATAATGTTGAAGATTACGGTATTGCTCTTGCCGAGGGTCATGGAGCAGGCTTTACTCCGGAACGATTTGAAAAAGAAATTGCAAATATCAACACTATGTCACCGGATGAGCTGAAGGAGCTTATCGAAAGCGGACGTTATGTACCATCTTATATGTGGAATCAGAACGGCTGGCTCTGCAGTAAGATGAACCTTCATATTATCTCCCAGACACAGAAATGCTATCCAACTACTCACTCCGAGGATCTTTTCTCAACGACCTTAAATGCAACGATCAAGGCCGGTGATCCTACCGGTATGCGTGCAGTTGTAACAACAGAAACAGAGGAAGGCATCACCCTTGTAACGGAATGTGTAGGTAAGGTATTCGCACCGGATGAATTTGACCGCAACGACTGGACCTTTATCGGGGAACCGGAAACTACTGTTTCCGTTAATCGTCCGGCAACCGTGGAAATGACCTGTGCCACCATCGTAAACCGCATCCCGCAGCTGATCGATGCTCCTGCCGGATATGTAACGACTGATAAATATCCCTATAATGAATATTGTGTTCATGCGTTGAATACTTATGTCAGATCAAAATAATGAGCTGGGGCTTTGGCCCCAGCTCAATCTTTTCAGCACGATCCATGCAATACGGTTTCACCGTTTTTCCGCTCCCCGCATCCATCTATTTCGCGCTTTTAAGCATCTCCTCTATCTCCTCTTTTCCATGGAAGCCAACCAAGCTGGATATTGCCTTTCCTTCCTTAAAGAGCACCAGTGTGGGAATGCTGAATACCCGGAACTTTCTAGCAAGCTCCATCTGCTCATCTACGTTGATCTTACCCACCTTAATGACTCCGGCATTTTCCTTTGCGATCTCATGCACTACGGGTGCGAGCATCTGGCACGGCCCGCACCAGTCAGCATAGAAATCGATCAAGATCGGCTTTTCGGAATGCATAACCTCATTTTCAAAATTTGCAGCAGTGATAATCAATTCAGCCATATTAAAAGCTCCTTTCGTAAACACACTATCTTTCCTTTACAGCATCCTTCCCTTGCGATAGAAGATGCATCATGTTCAGGATTAGCATTATCATAACATACGAAAGCTATCCGTACTGTAACAAAGTTACATTTTCTTGAAAAATTTGTAACTATTCAGTACCTTCATAGTTACAAGCAAAAATCCATTCCAAATCGGCTGCGCCGATAGGATTTTTGCCTTCCAGCTTATGTTTTCTTACGGTCAGCGCAGCAAGTGCACAGACCTACTGAACAGTTACAAAATTTTGCCAATTTTTTCACAACATAATGCCATCTTTTCTTTAATCCAGCGATTTCATATAGAACCCGCCGTAGAAATCGGTGGTTTTAAATACATTGATGATCACGTTCTCATCTACTTCCTGCATAAGCTCAACAATATCCTTGAGCTCATAAGCCGAGATCACGGTATGGAGCAGATTCATTTTTTTATGGCTGTAGCCGCCGATCGCATCTACACAGGAGATCCCGTGACGATACTTTCCTACATACGCTTTTATCACATCCTCGGCCTTTGCCGTCGTAATCTGCAGGGTCACGCGCTCATAACGGTGATGGAAGGCATTGATGATCTTTGTGGAGATAAACTGGAACAGGATCGAATATCCGGCATATTCCCATCCGAACATGTGGCCAAAGATCATCAGGATACATACATTTCCCACAAACACATAGTTCCAGATGGACTTTCCTGTTTTGTTGGAAACGTAAAGAGCAATAAAATCAGTGCCGCCGGTGGAGGCGTTTCCTTTTAAAGAAAGAAGGACGGAAAATCCGTAGAGCACACCGCCGAAGATCACATTCAGTATCACATCATCAAACAAGGGCTCATAGTGGCAAAGCTTCAGGAAAAAGCTGACAAAAAATACCTGCAAAAGAGAAAATACCGTAAACTTTACATTGATGCTGCGACAGCACATGATCGCCACCGGTAAATTTAAAAGGATCAACGCCAAAGACGTGGAAACAGAAAAGCCATAAAGCTCCGCTATCCGGTCGATCAGGATCGCTAATCCGGTAAATCCGCTGGACAAAAGGCCTGCCGGGCGGATAAAAGCAAGTATTACATAAGATTGCAGCAGTGCTGATAAAAATACAGCCGCAAAAGAGATCGCACAGCGAAAAACAATATTTTTTCGCAATTCACGCGTTTTTTTCGTTACATCCTTCCATGAGCTCATAAGTAAACTCTCCTTTTATATTTCTTAGTCAGACAAAGCTCCCCACCCAGCTCAGGCAGTAAGCATTGGCAGCCTCCTCGAAGCTCTCTTATTTTGTATCGGGTGGCTGCTTTTTTCTTGTGTTACTTTAACATTATTTTTTTCTTTGTCAATCATTCCGACAAAAAAGCGATAAAAAAGAGCCGAAGGAAACCTCCGGCTTAAGAATGTTAAAAAATAAACGGTCTTTTTTTACTTTTACTTCAGCTTTGTAAAGCGGACATTCGCAATCCGCTTCGCTACTTGCTCATGAACGCAGTCGCTT
>USQV01000040.1 GCA_900556965.1 uncultured Clostridium sp. | reverse complement strand
CCACTGCTTATTGCTTTTCGCAATTGAAGCAGGGGACTTACTTGATTCAGTTAAACTAAGGAGACATGCCATTGAACGAATATCTAAAGGCTCAAAACAAAACCAATGAAATAATCATCGCCAATAACTTCACCAGCAACGAACTGGATCGTTTTTCAGTATCTGATTTTCGCTGGGCCGATAACAGAACTAGACAATTTCAACACAGGCAGGTAAAAAAGGGTGAAATCTATCAGTTTGAATTTGGCAAAAATTATAAACCAGAAATGTCCTATGAGCACAGAGGTCTCGTCATTGGCGTAAAGCAGAAATTACTTTATGTTCTGCCGATTTTCTCCTATGATCCTGCAAAACATCCGGATGTCTACCACCACATAGACAATCCCGCTTCCAAAAGCGATATGTTTTTATTGAAGACAAGTGAATTTTCATTCATTAAACATGATTCCGTATTGAAACTGAACGATATCCGAACAGTCAGTATCAACCGCATACTTTATCAGCAGAATGGCATGATACCTCCTGTCTCTGATACATATAAGCAGATTGAACAGCTAGTTTTACAAAAATACTTTGCAGGTTTTTACTACGACTACAATCAGCTTCAGCAAAAAGCAGTTTCACTGGAAGAACAGCACAAGAAAAATAATGATGCCATAAAACAACTCACATCCGAGAATGAAGAATTAAAGAAACAACTTGCTGCATTGCAGGAACAGTTTTCCAAAAACAATGATAATCAATAACATTCAATAGTGCCTGAACAACTCTATTGTAACGGAAAGGTGATTTTTTGTATAACGATTTGACATAGAAAAGACAGGTCCGAAGCCCTTGTTTTTCAAGGTTCTTCGTCCTGTCCATCCATCCATTACTCCTCCATCATCTCAAACATACTCATCTGCTCCATCTTAAAATCTGACAATACCATTCGCCTGCTCTCATCCCCCTTCATGTGAGTCACATCGACCCGCTGCACTCCGTTCCGAATACCGGATTCGATCAGCTTCAGCACATAGATATTGTCAAACCGGTTATAGATGGAATCACCGCCAAGTCCGGAGAGACAGATCAACTGTGTGTTCGTCTTTTTTGCCATCTCGATCAACGGCTTCAAAAGATGCTCTGCATTGGTCTGAGCAAAGGGATTATCCATGATCAGCACCTTTCCTTCCTCACCGCTGGTAAAGAGATCTGTTTCATCCCGTCTCATGTAGCTCAGAAGGCAAGTCAAGATAACAAAGGCAGACAAAAATCCCTCGCCGCCGGAATTTGCAGATACCTCAGACCAGGAGATCGGCACCTCGCGTTCAGCCTCGATCTTATATAACCGGATCTTTATATTCCTGATCCCCACAATATCATCATACAGCTTCCGCGTAGTGATAACTCTCCCAAGAAATTCATTCAGATTTTCATTTTTCTCGATCGTTGCAATGCCCGCTTTCACTGCCTGTTCAAAATAGTCATGCAGTTTCAGACGGAAATGTTCCTTTTCCGCCTCCCAAATCGGCACTTGGATCCGCAGCATTTTAATGCCCCGGCCGCGCACATTGATCGTGGAATTTTTATCGATCATGCTGATATTTGTATTGATCTGCTCCACATATTCCAGAAACATCATTTCCAGATTTTTCTGTTCCTCATCAATATGGGCAAGATCGATCTTTAGCTTCTCCAGCTGGTTCTCGTATGCCAACCGGTTCATCTCAAACTGCCGGGACAGATTCTGTGGGCTGGATGTCTGAGAAAGCAGACTGTCAAAGGTCTTCTTAAAATAATCATCTGCATATACGCCTTCTGACGCGATCTTGCGGATCAGCTCGGAAAGCTCGATCCGGCAATGCTCCTTGGCCTTTATAAGCTCCGTCATTTTTCTGCGCGTATCCTTCTGATACGTTTTCATGACATCCATTTCTTCCTTCTTCACATCCGGGATCCGCTCCATTAAAGCCGCAAGAAGCTCCTTCCCTTCCGTACCCATATCCGCAAAAATCCCCTCATTCGGAAGCTGCTCATCCGTATAATCTTCCATTCCCGCTGCCAGCAGAGATAGCTGTGCATTTCGCTCCTGTAAACAGGACAGCTTCTGCTGCTCTGTTTTCAGCTCATATTCCTTAAAATTCAGACGCTTTTCAAATTCCGTATCGGTGATCGTCTTTCTTTCCACCGGCTCCTCATATCCGGTTTCTCTTTTCAGATCTTCTTTTTGATGTTGGATCGAGTTAAGCAGCTCACCATTCCGTGTTCCGAGGGCAACGTTAATTTCATTGGCTTTATTAAGCTCCCGCTCCGCATATTTTTTCTGCCGCTTCCAGCCATCATACTGTTCCTCCGAGCAAATCAGCTCCTGATATTCTGCCTCCGGGATCCGGCTGTCCTCATTTTTCTTTTGCAGATCGGCCTGCTTTCCGCTGATCCTTTCGATCCAGCCTGCCTGTGCTCTGCGAAGTTCTTCCGCACTGTCTGATATTTCTTTTGTCAGGGCATGATACCGGGCTTCCAGCTTTTCAACAGCTGCATCCTCTTGCTCCGATATTTTTCTATCCTCTGCAAGCCTCGCATACTCCTCAAATTCTTTCGCTTTATTTACCCAGCCATTGATCTTCTCCCCACATTCCTTCACCAGCGAACGAAGTCCTGTTTCCTGCTCCCGAAGCTCTCCAAGGCTTACTCGCACAGCCTGCTGCTTCTTTGTAAGCTCAGACTCCTCTTTTTTCAAGCGGTCGAGACTGATCTGATCCATCTCATACTGCTCATATTTTTTACAGAGAAGACCAAACCGGTCACCCTTTCGATTCAATCCGGCAATCTGCTCCTTCACGGCCTCCGCCAGACGTTCAGTCTGTTTTCTTTCTTCCTCCAGTGTACTCTGCTCATGCCGGATCTCCTGAAGACGTGTTTCCACATCGGATCTCTGCTTCTTCAGCCCTTCGATCTCCTTCTCCGTCTGCTGATACAAAAGCACACTGAACGACTGGCTTTCGATCGCACTTCGGCAGCTTCTGTACATTTCCAGATCGTCCTCCCTGCCTTCGATCGCCTTCTTCAGATTTTCAATCTCCATATAGATCGTCTTCAGGATCTTCTCCAGTTCTTCCCGATCCAGAAGATGTGTGTTAAACATGACGTAAAAATGCACATTCCCATAAACGGCAAAGCGATCCTTAGCCTGTTCCTGTTCTTCCTCCAGTTCTTCTTTTATGATGATCGGAATCGGAAGACTGGTATACAGCTCCTCCTCATTCCTTCGGAAGCGTTCAAAAACCTCCCGTTCCATCAGGATCGCATACGGAATAAATGGATTCTTCTTCACAAGTCTTTCATTTTCTTCTGTCGTTCTTCCATTTTTGGAAAGCCATTCCATCCCGTATACAAGCTCGATCCCATTCTGCTCCATGTACGATCGGATATTTTCCGGAAGCTCCGTTGTTTTTCCTTCCTTCAACTGTCTGAAATGCTTTTCCTGGTCTGCTTTCTCCCGCATTAGACTGCTTCTTGCAAGATCCAGTTCCCGGATCCTTCCGTTTAACCGCTCTAAAAGCAGATCCTTTCTGTCAATATGTTCCTCCTCCACATTGACATATTTCATAATCCTAAGACGTTCGTTTCTCTGCTTTTCCAGATCGGTGAGCTTTTCAGAAGCATTTTTCAGATCATGAGCCAGATCATTCAGACTTACATTTCCATCGGAAGCTTCCTGCATCAGTCTTTTTTGAGTCTGTTCCTGTTCAAGCAGCTTCCGGGCATGTCGTGCCGATAAATTTTTCTTTTCCTGAAGCTCTGCTTCGATCTCTTTCCGGAAGATCTCCAGAGCGCCTTCTTCATAGTAGCCTAAGATATTTCGTCTGAGCCCGGAATAAAACTCTCTGTTAAAGGCATCCTCTGCCTCATCATAGCTTTTGACCTGTGCTTTCAGGGAACCGATCGATCCGCTTAACGCCAAAAGCTTCTGCTCGTTCTCCTCCTGTTCTTCTTCTGTACTCCTTCTGGTGTTCTCCGTCTCAGCAAGGCGTTTGGCCTCCTTCATTTTCTGCATACTGAGCTTACTGACCTCATCCGAATACAGCCTATATAACCGGCATCCGATCTCCTCGATCTCATCCTTCGATTCTTCCGTTTTCTGCATAAGCACCTGAAGCTTTGCATCCACCTCTGCCTTTTGACGCTCAAAGTCCTTTAATTCCAGATAAATCTTATGAAGCTCATACGAATCCGTTTTTCTTACCAGTTGATTCTTTAAAGCGGTCAGCCTTGTGATTTCGATCTCCTGCTCTGCTCTCTGGGACAAGATATTCGTCCGTTCATCCTCACAAAGATAGATCCGGTATGAAAGCTTCTCATAAAGGATCTGCTTTTGTTCCCTTATGATCTGCTCTGCTTTTTCCTGCCCTTTAAGGATCTCTGCCTCCAGCTCTTTGATCTCCTTTTGGAGAGCTTTTGCATAGAGGATCAGCTCCATTCTCAGCGCCTCTGTCTCCTGATCCTTCTTAACATAATGATCGATACCATGCTGTAATGGCTTTGTGTCTTCAAAATACTGCTCAATGATCCCTTTTCTCCGGATCTTCGACTGATTGCTCCTGTACTGTTCAATAAACTGGAAGGCGAGCTTGCGGAATTCATCGATCTTATTCTTCTCCTGATTCAGCTTATCCTCAATGGGGCGCAGAAACCAGTTTTCCACGAGATCCTTCTCATCCTTAGCATCCCGGAAAAGCTCGGAAAGTCCCGATTCCTTCTGATTGACCTTCCAGATAATACTTTCCCATTCCTTATTGTTGATCTGATACTGGCGAAGCGTGTTGAAATACTGACGTCTTCCATAGGGACTTGTCATATCATACAGACGGAAATCTCCCGGCTCATTCTTACTGATCTCCTCCAGAAGATTTTTGCACTCCCCAAAGCCCTTTAAGATCTTTTTATTGCCCTCCCGACGAATGATCGGAAGCTGATCCAGATCATACCTGCATGCTTGAGAATAACTTCCGGTGAAGGTCACCATCTCCAGCTCCTCGGCGTCATTATCCTCTTTCTGGCTTTTCCGCACCATCATTCCCGCCAGAAAGCGATCTGTTCCATTATCCAGCATCCATTCCGTTATAAGGAACGTCGGACGATTCGTTGTAAAATAGCTCTTAAAGGGCCGGTCTCCAAAATCCCGATATCTTTTGTTTACAAAAAGACTCACGATCATCTGCACCAGCACGCTTTTTCCCCCGCCGTTCCGCAGGGAGATCAGCGTATTCTGCCCGCCGAGATCAAAAATCTCATCATCAATCTTTATGGTATTATTGTTGTAGTTCAGGTTTAAAATCCGGATCCGCCCTATTTTACTCATCTGTCTCCCCCAGTGCCTCCATGATCCTTGCATAATTTTCTTTATTCAGGATCTTATATTCCATAATATTATCCAGCTTCGCCGTAGTCTTGATCATCTCGTCCTCCGGAACAAAAATAATCAGCCCCTGCCGGTCAAGAAAATTGCAGATGATACTCACATAGCCTTCCTTTGTATACTTCGATCTGCTGCCTGCCTCCACACTCTTTAACGATTCATAAGCGTCACTCATGCTCTTATAATCCAGAACCGTTTCATAAACCTCCGTGTAAAGATTCGTTCCGTCCTGTTCCCGCTCCTCTGCAAGTGCAGCTCCCAACTTTAACCGCTCCGATACGATATTCTGCAGCTCTCCGAGCTTTAAAAATTCTCTGGATCTGCTGGTACTTCCCTGGCCATCATAGAATTCTGTCAGCAGCGTCAGGATAACAAACTGCGCCAGATAATAATCCCGGTCTGTTGCATTCGGTTTGCATAACTCTTTTTTTAGCTCCGCCTTTGTGAAACCAAGGTATTTATTGTCAATATCCGGCATCAGATAGATCGTCGTTCCATATCGCTCGATCCTGCAATCTGCGATCTCCGCCTGATTTTTTACCAGATTCATAACCTCCTCATGCTCCACGTATGCACGATACAGATCATTTACCCCTGCGTCCAGATCACTCATGGCGCCATGGCACAAAAGATAATAAAATATTTTCTGACTATATGCGATCATTTCTGCTTCATAAGCCATTTTTATCTCTCCTCATACCGGAATCCGACATTAGAACATTTAAAATTTCTTCTGTTCCCTGCTTCATCCATCACATTTTTAAAATGCACATGCTCACCGTCTTCCATGGGAAAGATGTAGATCCTTCCTATCGTCCGAAATCTTCGCTCCTCCGTTAGACTGAGCAGCATCTCATTCAGCACAAAGCCCTCGGAGGCATCCATCAGATAGTCCGTCTGTTCTTTCCGAAGTGCCTCGATATCGATCACTCCCGCCGTCAGAAATTCAATGATCACTTCTCGAAAGATCTCCGCCGTCGGAAGCAGACTCTCTCTTTCCTCTGCCTTGCATTCCTCATTTAACGTTTCCAATGTCATTTCTTTCTCTTTAAGCAGCCTGTCTAAGATCACCTTGACACAGCCCTCATATTTCTTCATCCGTTCCAGCCTGAGCTTCTCTTTCTCACGGTTATATTCTTCTTCGTCAAAATCAAGCTCCACCGCTTCTTCTTCCGGATCTGTGCTCTTTAGCCTTTTCTGATATTCCATCATCTTCTCCGGATTAAAGATCTTATTTACCCGTCCGGAAAACAGCGGAGCAAAGATCTTATCCATATTTTTTAAGAGCGATACATCCTTTAATGCCTTATCATACACACCGCTTCTGAGCGGAAACCGCTGCACCAAAGTCATATTGGAATAATTTTCCAATTCTTCATCATATAGTTTTTTCAGATCAAAATGCTGTCCGAGGATCCTCTGGTGCTCGTCTAAGGTCTGCGCCAGATACCTTCCGATCGTCCTGAGATTTTCTAAATTACTCTTTTCCCTTTCTGTAAAGGCTTCCGTATTCATCTGTTTTTCTTCAAATTCTTCAATTTTTTCATCGATAAAATCACGATGGATCCGAAATTTTTCTCTGGTCTCCGCTACGGTACTGATATTGTCCTCCACCAGCTGGCCATATTCCTCCACGGAATAGGATAATGCATTTCTCCTGACTGAAAGGATCGCTTCCTCGATCTTCTGGCTCTGTTTCCTCAGCTGTCCGAAAATATTTTTGATATCATCTACCGCCCGGTTATAATCGGCCTTTTCCAGATGCATTTTAAAAAGCATTTCGTGAACAGAAAGCTTCATATTATTTTCCATTTCCATTGTTGCCAGCAGCATGTTATATCCCTCATCCGTCAGATAATAGGAGGTTCGTTTCACGCCGCTTTCTAAATACACGACCCGGTTATCGATATAACGGATATTGATGTCCTTATAGGTCCGGCTTTCATAATCAAAGGCCTTAAAATACATAGAGGAGCCGCTGTTTCCGAGAATATCCTCAACCATAAATCTGGCAAGCTCCCGACATTTTTCAAAGCTTCGCTTCTGTCCATAATATTCATAACCGATCTCCTCCACGAATGACGCAAGATCGTCCATCGTGCAGTTTTCCTCCCGCAGGGAATACTCCATAATAAAAAGAAGCAGTGTAAACAGCA
>USQV01000039.1 GCA_900556965.1 uncultured Clostridium sp. | reverse complement strand
CTCCACGCGGCCTTTTGCCGGGGTGATGACGCGCACAAGACGGGCAAAGCCGTAATTTTTTTTCATTTTCATGGCTGACGCCTCGATCGTATCCCCGATCAGGGCATCCTTCACGAACCAGATATATCCGTCCACGCGGCCGATACCTGCGCCGTCCTCTCCCATATCTTCGATGGTCACTGTAAATTTATCATTTTTTTTGATTTCCATATTGTGTTCCTTCTATAACTATGATATCGGGGGCAAAAGCCCCCAATTTCTCTTTAGTATACAAGAATTGCTCCCGCATTTGCAACCCCCATCACCTAAACGATAAAGAAAATCTTTGCCTGATGCAGAACGCAGACAAAAAACAGAAAAAAAGACCGGTTTCCCACACCCTGATGACTCTTTCTCTGAAAGCATCAGGATTGGAAAACCGGTCTTCACCGATCAACGCTGCGGTACAGAATAACTGCTCTGCAATTTATCCGAAGGAGCTTCCACTTCTCCTTACTTTGTTCGATTATGCTCTTGCTTCTGAGCCTGCTTTCTTCTTTAACAGCTCCTTACCGGAGGTGACAACGATGATCACGCCGAGCAGCATAAGAAGAATTGCAACGATCAGCTGAAGTCCCTCAACCATGAAGACTGCTGTTCCTGCATTGAATGCTTTTACAAGGGCCATGGTTCTCTGAACCAGTGCGGTAAAGGTAACACAGAGCATGATCACGCAGGGTACGATCAGAGTCTTATTCTGCCTTCCCGTTACCTTTAAGAATACGCAAAGTGTGATCAGAACAAGGGCGCTTAACAGCTGGTTTGCACTTCCGAATAACGGCCAGATATTGGAATAGCCGACTCTCGTAAGGAGATAGCCGAAGGCCAGTGTAATGATCGTGGACACATACTTATTGCAAAGGAATTTTCTCCAGCCTTCTGCATTCTCCATGTCATCTGTGGAGAACAGCTCCTGGAAGGACATACGCCCGATACGTGCGACTGCGTCAAGGCTTGTGAGGGCAAGGGCAGATACACACATAGTCATAAAGCACTGTGCCACATACATCGGAAGTCCAAACATCTCAAGAAGTCCCGCAACACCTGCCGAGAAGATCTGGAACGGTGTTCCTGCGGCGGCAGTACCATCGGCGGCTGCGGCGGCACCTGCAACACAAAGTGCAAGTACAGCTAAAAGGCTCTCAAGAACCATGGCTCCGTAACCGACCTTTAACATATCCTTCTCATTCTCGATCGTCTTAGAGGAAGTACCGGAGGAAACAAGGCTGTGGAAACCGGAAACAGCTCCGCAGGCTACGGTTACAAAGAGGATCGGGAACATATTTCCCATCTTTTCATTGGTAAAGCCTGTATACATCGGAAGGTTCATGGTCGGATGTGCAACAACGATGCCTACAACAGCACCGAGGATCATACCCGCAAACATGAAGGTCGTCATATAATCACGCGGCTGCTTTAAAAGCCACATCGGAAGAACAGATGCAAGGAAGATATAAGCGAAGGTAAAGCCTGTCCATGCCTCCTTACCGCCAATGAGTGGGAATGCCATACCGATGGCAAGGGAAGCTACTGTGCAGGCAAGTCCTGCAAAAAATTCTCCCTTTCCTTCCAGCTTCAGATTTTTCTGAAGAAGACCAAACAGCATTGCAAATGCGATAAATGCGATGGAGATGGATCCGGCGGCGCCGTTTGTCTTAGCCGCTGCTGCAAGCTCTGTCACGCCATCCTTTACCGTGTAGGCATTGAATGTGCCGGCAACCATATCTGCAAAAGCGGCGATTACAATCAGAGTAAACAACCAGCAGAAGATCAGGAATAATCGTTTTCCTGTCTTACCAATGTATTTCTCGATCAGCAGTCCCATAGATTTTCCCTCGTTCTTTACACTTGCATAAAGAGCGCCGAAGTCGGTGACTGCTCCAAAGAAGATTCCGCCAACGAGAACCCAGAGAAGAACCGGCACCCAGCCGAAGGCTGCTGCCTGGATTGCACCCGTTACAGGGCCTGCGCCCGCAATAGAGGAAAACTGATGGGAGAAAACGATCCAGCCATTTGTCGGTACATAATCCTGTCCGTCTTCATGTGTGTAAGCAGGTGTCTTTGCCTTTGGGTCGATACCCCATTTCTTTGCCAGCCAGCGTCCGTATCCCATATATCCACATAACAGACATACTGCTGCGATAAGAACGATTACTAATGTGTTCATACAATCCGCTCCTTTTTACGTCATTCTAAAATGTCATTTGTTTGCTTTCCTATTCAAACGATCCATGAATCACTGCATGCTTACTGTGGAATATAGAGCAAAAAATCCTCCGTCCTCACAGGGATCTCTCCCTTAGAAGACGAAGGATCTAATATTCTCCGCGTTACCACTTCTGTTGCCGGTGTTCCGGCCCCTCAGCCCCATCCTCCTTCGGCACATTCCTGCACCTTCAGATGAATCGGTCCTTTTATAACGGTAAGGTATCCGGCTGGAACTACTACTGTACGAGCTCTGTTCATCCCAGCTGCTTGCAGGTGATAGCTTTCCCCATTCTTATCTGCCTTGCACCCTCCGGCAGCTCTCTGTATAAGATTTCTGTGAAAAGTCTTGTCCCGTTCATTGCATTTGAATATGAATATCCTATATTTTAATCACAAACATCCATTTGTCAACTGCAATTTTCGGGCTGATTTCGGTGTTCAACACCATTACACACCCAAATGTCCGTATATAGCAGACATTATGTATCCATTGTCCTTATTACGCGAATCAATGTTTAAATTTTGCACGATTATTTCTCTGTTGAACGCTCATTTTTCTACAACATACGATTTCTATATGCTATTCCTCTGTTGTACGGCGAACGTTGCTGTCAACAAACCGATTAAAGCCCAGCCAGCCCATATTGTCGCCGGCTCCTTTAAGTATCTCTGTCATCGTTTCCAATTTGGCATCTGCGTTGTCCGCAAGATTTAACGCCATTGCCTCGATAAGAGCCGGTTTCTTCGGGGAACCGTATTCCAGCTCTCCATGGTGGGCCAGAATGCAGTGAATCAGCTCATTTTCCAGCTTTTTTGGAAATCCCGGCATTTTGCTGATGTGTTCCTGAACCATCTGGGCGCCGATAATGATGTGACCGATCAGCTGTCCCTCATCCGTATAATCATTTTCCGGAAATGCAGACAGCTCCTTTGTCTTTCCGATATCATGGAACATAGCCGCAGTCAAAAGAAGATCTCTGTTCAGCATAGGATACTGCTTGCTGAAATAATCACACATTTTGACGACGCTGACCGTATGCTCCAAAAGACCGCCGACAAAGCCGTGATGAACGCTCTTTGCCGCAGAATGAAAGCTGAACTGCTTCATAAAATCGGCGTCATTTACAAAAAATCCGGCTGCAAGCTTTCTTAAATGTTCATTGCGGATCGTGGTGATATACTGCGTCAGCTCATGCTGCATTGTCTTAACATCCTTTGATGTTACCGGAAGATAATCTCCGGCATAGTATTCTCCCTCATCCGCTTTTCTGATCCGTTTGATATTAAGCTGGAAGGAACCCTGAAATACCGTTACATCCGCATCCACAAATACATAATCCATGGCCGAAAATTCATTGATTCCCGGCGAGCTTAACTCCCATATCTTTCCGTCGACGACACCTGTTTTATCCTGCATCGTAACAGATCCGTATTCTTTCCCGTTTTTTGTCAGAGCGATCTGTTTTGTCTTGCAAAGATATACCTCTGACACATGCATTCCCTCACGGAACGATTCAATAAATTTCATACTGTCTCCCTTCAAGCACTTGAGCCAGGCAAATTACCTGGCTCCTATATTTACGTTGTATTCAATTTCTTTAAACTCATCTATTCCCTTCCGCTGAACAGTGACTGTGATCTGGTCTCCGGCCTTCAGGGTTTCAAGATGCGACTGAAATTCTCTGAATGTTTTGATATCTGCTATACCGAGTTTTGTCAGGATATCCCCGTTCTGGATACCGGCAATATACGCCGGCCCGTCCGGAATCGACTCTGTAACATAGATTCCGGCAGGGATCCCATTCTCCTGCATGGCTTCACTCACGTCCTGTCCGCGAATGCCCAGATATGGGATCGGGATCCCGTTGCTGAGCTTCTGAAGACAGCCCTTATATTCCGAAACAGGCATTACAGCGGTTCCGTCTCCACCTGTTTCCTGATTATCGCTTTTTGCTGCCAATCCGATCAGCTGTCCGGACAGGTTCAGAAAGAACGTACCGTCTCCGGTATCACACTTTGTATCTACAAATAATATCCGGGTCTGGCTGTCTGTTCCCTGAACATTTCTGGCCACATAAGATACAATGCCCCGCTTGACGGAATGAACCGCCCCGGCCGGACTGCCCACGGCGATCATCATATCTCCGGTATGCACGGTATAGGAGTTTCCCAGAGATATCGGCTTGATCTCCTCCTTCAGCTCAGCATCCAGTGCGGAAAATGCAACCGAAACAGCCGCAAGACCTGTCAGACTATCCTTCTGCTTCAGGCTTCCGGAAACCATTGTCCCATTATTAAACAGGATCCGGAGAGAGTCTGCGTTTTCAACAGCCTTTGCTGCCGTAAGGATCACGACCTCGTTTTTATTGACCGCTGTAACGATCCCCGCATATTGGCCTGTATTTTCCACCGGGTTATCAAACCAGTCTGTTTCATTTTTTACAGAGGCTACTGTTACAATACTGTCATCTGCTTCTGCGGCAATATCCTGAAGCACCCGGTTGTATTCTTCTACCTTCTCCACCGTCCACGGAACCTTTTCCAATTCCATGCGGATGATCTCCTCCAGCTCCAGCGTACTTTCCTCTGCCTGAGTTTCTGCCGGTGTTGTTTCCGGCACGGTTTCCTGCGTTTCCGGTTCCTCCTGGGCCTCATGCGTATTTCCCGGTTCATCATCACGGTCGATCGTGATGGGAATTGCAGTCGTTTCCGGTTCTGATCCAAAGTGTTTTTCTGCGATCGGCAGCGAGATAACAAAGCTTACTGCTGCCACAGCACCAAAAAGAACTGCGACAACAAAGCAGCAGAGAATGCGGACGGCGATCTTCCGTCTGCTTAGATGCGGCTTTACTATTTTTTCTCTCATGAACTTTTTTTCATTTGGCGAATCAGTCATAAATACGAAAGCTCCTCTCCTTTTTATTATAGTTTTTTTGGGTGTATTATGCAACAAAAATATGACTAGGATAATCGAAAGCTTTGTGCTATACTTTCTATACAAGGAAAGGAATTTTATATGAATCAGAAAGTATTTAAAACACTGGAATATTATAAGATCATAGATAAACTGACTGAATATGCGGCCTCTGAGCCCGGTAAAAAAATGTGCCGGGAGCTGGTTCCCTCCTCTGATTTTAATGAGATCGTTCAAAACCAGACCGAGACTGCCGATGCGGTGACCCGGGTACGTCAGAAGGGAGGACTTTCCCTCTCAGGCGTCTCTGATATCCGCGATTCCTTAAAGCGTCTGGAGATCGGAAGCTCCCTCAGCATCCATGAGCTTTTATCCATCAGCTCGCTTTTAACCTGTGCGGCCAGAGCCAAAAACTACGGAAGACATCCGGAATCCGAGCTTCCCGATGACTCTCTGGATGAGATGTTCCGTGCTCTGGAGCCTTTAACAACGATAAACAACGAGATCACCCGCTGCATTCTTTCCGAGGATGAGATCGCAGACGATGCAAGCCCGGGCTTACGCCATGTCCGCCGCCAGATGAAGATTGCAAACGACCGGGTACACACGCAGTTAAATGCGATCTTAAATTCCAGCCGTTCCATGCTTCAGGATGCGGTCATCACCATGAGAGACGGACGCTACTGCCTTCCGGTCAAATCCGAATATAAGAGCAGCTTTCAGGGTATGGTGCATGACCAGTCTGCTACAGGCTCTACGCTTTTCATCGAGCCAATGGCGATCATCAAGCTGAATAATGAGATCCGTGAGCTGGAGATCCGCGAACAGAAGGAGATCGAAATGGTTCTGGCAGCCCTCAGTATGGAGCTGGTTCCCTACACCGATCCGATCCTGACCGATTTCCGTATCCTTACCCGCTTAGATTTCATCTTTGCAAAGGCAGCTCTTTCCAAGCACTATAACTGCTCGATGCCTGTCTTCAACAATAATGGATATATCCATATCAAGGACGGACGGCACCCCCTTCTGGATCCGAAGAAGGTAGTTCCAATCAACGTCTATCTCGGTCGGGATTTCGATCTTTTAATCGTCACCGGCCCGAATACCGGCGGTAAAACGGTATCCTTAAAAACGGTAGGACTCTTTACCCTGATGGGCCAGTCCGGTCTGCAGATCCCTGCCTTCGACGGCTCTGAGCTTTCCGTTTTTGATGAGGTTTTTGCCGATATCGGGGATGAGCAGAGTATTGAGCAGAGCTTAAGTACCTTCTCGGCCCACATGACCAATATCGTAAAGATACTGGAGCAGGCGGACAGCCACTCCCTGTGCCTTTTTGATGAGCTCGGCGCCGGTACGGATCCGACGGAAGGTGCAGCCTTAGCCATCGCTGTACTCTCCTTCCTCCACAATATGAAGTGCCGTACCATGGCAACGACCCACTACAGTGAGTTAAAGGTCTTCGCCCTTACCACACCGGCTGTCGAAAATGCCTGCTGTGAGTTTGATGTCGAGACCCTGCGTCCCACATATCGCCTTCTGATCGGTATTCCCGGAAAGAGTAACGCATTTGCTATTTCCAAAAAGCTCGGTCTCCCGGATTATATCATCGACGATGCAAAGTCCCGTCTGGAATCCAATGATGAAGCCTTCGAGGATCTTCTCGCCAATCTTGAGACCAGCCGCGTCACCATCGAAAAAGAACGAGAGGAGATCGCAAATTATAAAGCTGAGATCGCAAGGCTGAAAAAGAATCTGGAGCAGAAAGAGGAACGGCTGGATGAGCGAAAAGAGAAGCTTATCCGGAATGCAAACGAAGAAGCGCAGCGTATCCTGCGGGAGGCAAAGGAAACTGCCGACCAGACCATAAAACAAATCAATAAGCTGGCTCAATCCTCCGGTGTGGGAAAAGAGCTGGAGGCCCAGCGTACCAAGCTTCGGGAAAAGCTGGATAAGGTAGACAAGAATCTGACGATAAAGAATGACAAGGGGCCGAAAAAGACAGTTTCCCCGAAGAAGCTGAAGCTCGGAGACGGCGTAAAGGTCCTCACCATGAACCTGAACGGAACCGTAAGCTCCCTGCCAAACGCCAAGGGCGATCTCTATGTCCAGATGGGGATTCTGCGTTCTCTGGTCAATATCAAGGATCTTGAGCTTCTGGATGAGCCATCTGTTTCCGGCCCGGGTCTGAATCCGCCGGGAAGAAACAATACCGGCAGCGGAAAGATCAAGATGTCAAAATCCTTTTCTGTTTCCCCTGAGGTCAACCTGATCGGCATGACCGTCGATGAGGCGATCCCGGTTCTTGACAAGTATCTGGATGATGCCTATCTGGCCCATCTTCCGTCTGTCCGCGTCGTTCACGGCCGCGGTACCGGTGCTCTGAAGGCCGGCGTACAC
>USQV01000038.1 GCA_900556965.1 uncultured Clostridium sp. | reverse complement strand
TCAATCCACCACCATGGTCGATGATAATGGTATTCCCATACCCATTCATCCAGCCGGAATATGTAACCTTACCCGCCTCTGCCGCAACAATCGCTGTACCATAAGGTGCAGGAATATCCAGACCGCTGTGGGATTCTGTTCTACCGGTAATCGGGCTGGTACGAGTGACAAAGCCGCTGCTGACAGTGGTACGCCCGGGAACAGGCCAACCCAGAGAGCCGTTTCCGGTATAATATACCTTAGAACTGCTACCGCTGCTCTTGCTCTGCTGCTGCTGCTTCGCAATCTGGTTCAAAACGGCTTTATCCGCCTTTTCATTTGCTGCAACCATCTGTTCATATTTCGAGAGATCGTTCTGATAGGATGCAACCAAGGCTTTCTTTTCGTTTACAATTTCCTGCTGCTCGGCAAGCTTTTCTTTTTGCAGCTTAACAACCTCTTCCTGCTCAGCCTTATTCTTTTCAATCTCTTTTTTCTTTTTCTCAATCGTTCTTTGGGTTTCTTCCAGTTCCTCCAGAATTTCCTTATCGTAGCCCATGATATCGTTTACATATTGCATACGAAGGAACAAATCAGAAAAGCTCTGTGCATCAAAAAGGATTTCCAGATAGCCGCTGGAGCCCTTCTGTTGCAGGAAACGCATACGGCTGCCCAGTAATGCAAACTGCGCATCTCGTTTTTCCGTTGCCTCCTGCAAAGCTTTTTCGGCTTCTTCCAACTGCTTTGTCAGAATATTCAAATCTTCTGTTGCTTCATCCAGTTCTGCCTGAATGCTGGTCAAAACCTTATCCATTGCTTCCATTTCCTGTTCGGCGGAAAGCTTTTTATTTTTGATATTTGCAATTTCCTGTTTTGCTTTTTTTGTACTGGATGCCAGATTTTGGCGTTTTTGCTGTAATTGTGAAATTGAAGCTGCATCTGCCTGATACGTTGGAACGGCGCACGCCGAAACTGCCGCAACCAAGGCAGCGCAGACGAATTTTTTAAATTTTTTCATATTATAACCTCATATTTTCAATCTTTATCCTCTTATTATAAGGATTTATCTGAAATATTTCAACGAAAATTCATATTTTTAAAAAATTTTTAACATTTCTGCAGTTATTTCCTCTGCATTCAGCGCAAAATCCGCGCCCTCTTTACAGATGCAAGCAGCGTAGTTCTCGTTGATTTTCGGATATTCCTTGAAATATAAGGTCTTATCCTCCCATTCCAGGATGTCTGTCAGGGTTCCGTTTTTGATAAAAGAAATTTCCTGCAAGGGCAAGCGAAGTCCCCTGCCATCCCATTTAATAAGGCTTTCCTTTCTTGCCCAAAGTCGATAAAACAGCTGTGTTTGTTCCGGCTGCGTAAATTTTGCCAGAAAAGATGTTTCGTCCTTCGATAAGATTTTTTCGGTTTTTTCGGGAAGCTTCTCTTTCATCTGCTGTAAATCCGCGCCGATATTCCTGTTGCTGTAGGCACAAAGCGCATACGTTCCCGAATGAGACAGGTTGAACTGAAAATCAATTCCCTTCAAATATGGCTTTCCCAAGGGTGTTTTTTTGATTTTCTCTAGCTGCTCTGTATAATTGCATTTCTGCAAAGCAAAAAACAACAGCACACCTGCACCCAAAGAGAGTCTTGCCGTCTTCGGATTTTTCAGCTTTTCAATATACATCCTACGTTCTGCGGAAAGCAGTGTTTTCCCTTTTTCATATAACAGAACATCCTCAAAAACAGATACATCCATATACAAAATACCGTTCATGCTCTGCCCCTTTCCATAGGCACAAAAAGCAGAGTCTTTCGACCCTGCTTTTCTTTCGTGCTTCAATTATTATAAGCCTGTAAAATCCAATGTTGCGAAATAATCAGCAGGTGTTTCGGCTCTGCGAATCATTTCCACACTGCCGTCCTCCTTCAGAAGCAGCTCTGCGGAGCGCAGCTTACCGTTATAGTTATAGCCCATTGCATGACCATGTGCGCCGGTATCGTGGATATAGAGAATATCGCCCATATCAATTTTCGGCAGCATACGGTCGATTGCAAATTTATCGTTATTTTCGCACAGACCGCCTGTTACGTCATATTTATGGTCGCAGGGTGCGTTTTCCTTCCCCAGAACAGTAATATGGTGATAGGAGCCGTACATAGCAGGACGCATCAGATTTGCCGCGCAGGCATCCAGTCCGATGTATTCCTTATAGGTATGCTTTTCATGGATCGCTCTTGTCACAAGAACACCATAAGGAGCAAGCATAAAGCGTCCCAGCTCCGTAAAGATCGCCACATCGCCCATTCCGGCCGGAACCATAACCTCCTCATAGGCCTTTCTAACTCCCTCACCGATCACCTTAATGTCATTCGGCGTCTGGTCCGGATGATACGGAATACCGATACCGCCGGAAAGATTGATAAAGCGGATATTGGCTCCTGTCTCCTTTTTAAGCTTTACAGCCAGCTCAAAAAGAATCTTAGCCAAAACCGGATAATACTCATTTGTCACTGTATTGCTGGCAAGGAAAGCATGGATACCGAAATTCTTCGCGCCCTTTGCTTTTAAGATCTTATAGGCTTCGGTGATCTGGGCCTCGGTCATACCATACTTCGCATCTCCCGGATTATCCATAATGTCTGTTGTGATGCAAAACAGTCCGCCCGGGTTAAAGCGGCAGCAGATGGTTTCCGGGATCTTTCCGAGAACCTTCTCTACACACTCAATATGGGTAAAGTCATCCAGATTGATGATCGCACCGATATCATCGGCAAACTTAAATTCCTCCGGCGGCGTGTCATTGGAGGAGAACATGATATCATGTCCGTGAAATCCGCAGGCATCCGACAACATAAGCTCTGTCTTGGAGGAACAGTCTGTCCCGCAGCCCTGCTCCTTTAAGATCTTCAGAATAAACGGATTCGGCGTTGCCTTCACCGCAAAATACTCCCGAAATCCCTTATTCCATGAAAATGCCTCCTTGAGTGCCTTCGCATTTTCCCGGATCCCCTTTTCATCATACAGATAAAACGGTGTGGGATACGTCTTTGAAATTTCTTCTAATTGTTCTTTGGTTACGAAAAGCTTCTTCTCCATCTGTGTCTCTCCTTTATCAGTCTACTGTAACCACCCGCATTACATTCGTATTGGCCGCCGGCTCGTGCCTGTTAGCGCAGTTTAACACTCCGACCGTGACCGCAGCCAGATCCTCCTCTCAATTAAGAGAGCGGTTTTGGATCCTCCGGTTTCTTTTCCGCCTGTCTCGGATCCATTCCGCCTCTGGTTACATGTTGATGTGTATACAGATGGTCCTGACAATACTCAAGATCTCCCTCGCACTTTGAGCAATAACGGAAAACGAGCTCCGGATCATCAAGCTCCGTGCGCCCGCATACGGCGCAGCGATGACGGCCCCGGGTCTTCTCCTTTTGGGCTGTCTGCTGCATCTGCGCCTTAAACTGCTGTTTTCTCCTTATCTCTCTGGGGTTATATTTCCACCCTCTGGACATAGCCCAATAGAGGATAAAGTTCAATAAGGACATAACGATCGCGATTCGCATTGCCGTGCCGCCGAAGATTAGTCCGTAAATAAAGTACACTCCGTTAAAGAGCGCCAGCCACTTGGCTTTTATGGGAATGACATAGAACAGCAAAAACTGTGCATCCGGAAATGTAGCTGCATAAGCAAAAAACAGGGAGAAATTCAAATATTCCGGTGTCAGGGGATATACCATGCCAAAAAGCAGATAAATAATAACCGCTGCCAGTACATGACCAAAGATCCCCATGAAAAAGTAAACATTAAACCGGAAGGAGCCCCAGACATGTTCCAGAGTGTGTCCCAGATTATAGTAGCAGAAAATAACCAGAACATTCAGGATCGGGTTATTTGAGAGAGGCCACATCAGGAATGTGACGATCCTCCATATCTGTCCGTGCAGGATCGCTCTGGCATCCAGCATCAGATAATTAAAGTAGAATGCCGGAGACTGCCAGCATACGAATATCCCGATGGCATACAGGATAACCACATAATACATCAGATTCGGAATGGCATACTTTCCGAATTTTCTTTCCAGCTTGTTAAAAATTTTATTCATCTTTCTTCCTTTCCGGGCATACAGTACCTTCTGCATTCCTGTAGTCGCTATTATAATTCCCCGCCGTTCTGTTTGTCAAACTATTTCCTGTTTCATCGCCGGTTTCTATTGGCATAACGATTTTCGACATTTTTACACAAAATTTTCTGGGAATTGTGTTCATTGTCTTCCCGATCGTTTTATGTTATAATTGGCTAGAATGGCGTCATCCTACAAAGGAGGTAAAAGGGTATTTTCCCACTTAAATGGATAAAAAAGAATTTCGTCTCGGAGTCGATATCGGCTCCACAACAGTTAAAATCGCTGTTATCGATGACGGTAACAGACTATTATTCGCTGACTATGAGCGTCACTTCGCCAATATCCAGGAGACTTTGGCCTCACTCCTAAAAAAGTGCAGGGAACAGCTCGGAGAGCTGACACTCCGTCCGAGCATCACAGGCTCCGGCGGTCTTACTCTGTCGAGTCATTTACATATTCCCTTCGTCCAGGAGGTCATTGCAGTAGCCACCGCACTCCAGGACTACGCACCGCAGACCGACGTGGCCATTGAGCTCGGCGGCGAAGATGCGAAGATCATTTACTTTACCGGCGGCATTGACCAGCGTATGAACGGTATCTGTGCCGGAGGAACCGGTTCCTTTATCGACCAGATGGCCTCCCTGCTCCAGACCGATGCGACAGGGCTTAATGAGTACGCCAAAAATTATAAAGCGATCTATCCCATTGCGGCACGCTGCGGCGTATTCGCAAAATCCGATATCCAGCCCCTGATCAATGAAGGAGCAACAAGGGAAGACCTTTCCGCATCCATCTTTCAGGCGGTCGTCAACCAGACGATCAGCGGACTTGCCTGTGGAAAACCGATACGCGGAAACGTGGCCTTCTTAGGAGGCCCGCTGCATTTCCTTTCCGAATTAAGAAATGCCTTCATCCGAACCCTGAATTTAAGCGGAGAACAGATCATTGCTCCGGATCATTCCCATCTTTTTGCTGCCATCGGTGCAGCAATGAATGCAAAGAGCGAACCGATATTCTCCCTTGATAAAATGATCCGGGATCTTTCAAACGGGATCAAGATGGAATTTGAGGTCAAGCGAATGGAGCCGCTGTTTCGCGACGAAGCCGACTACAAGGCCTTTACCGAACGGCACAACCGCCACAAGGTACGCCGCGGCGACCTTGCTTCCTATGAAGGCAACTGCTTTTTAGGCATCGATGCCGGATCCACCACCACAAAAATTGCACTGGTGGGGGAAGACGGCTCCCTGCTCTACAGCTTTTACAGCAGCAACAACGGCAGTCCGCTGGCAACGGCGATCTCGTCCATAAAAGAGATCAAGAGCCTGCTGCCGAAGAATGCTGTGATTGCCCGTTCCTGCTCTACCGGCTATGGCGAAGCACTGTTAAAGGCAGCCTTTATGCTCGATGAAGGAGAGGTCGAAACGATCTCCCACTACTATGCCGCCGCCTTTTTCGATCCGAAGGTAGATTGTATCCTCGATATCGGCGGACAGGACATGAAATGTATCCGCATCAAGGACGGCACCGTCGACAGCGTACAGCTCAACGAGGCCTGCTCCTCCGGCTGCGGCTCATTTATCGAGACTTTTGCAAAATCCTTAAATTACAGTGTTCAGGACTTCGCAAAGGAAGCGCTCTTTGCCCCGAATCCGATCGACCTCGGAACACGATGCACGGTATTTATGAATTCCAATGTGAAACAGGCACAGAAGGAGGGCGCAACTGTCGCGGATATTTCCGCCGGACTCGCCTATTCTGTCATTAAAAATGCCCTTTTCAAGGTAATAAAGATCACAACTGCCTCCGATCTGGGGAAAAACGTGGTCGTACAGGGCGGCACCTTCTATAACGATGCCGTTTTAAGAAGCTTTGAAAAGATCGCAGACTGTGATGCCATCCGTCCGGATATTGCCGGCATCATGGGTGCCTTCGGCGCCGCTCTGATCGCAAGAGAGCGGTATCTGAACCATCCGGAGCCTACTACCATGCTTTCTCTGGACAAAATCATAAATCTGGTCTATACGACCTCCATGAGCCGCTGCCGCGGATGTATCAACCATTGTGTCCTGACGATAAATCTGTTCGAGGGCGGCCGCCGTTATATCTCCGGAAACCGCTGCGAGCGCGGACTTGGCGTGGAAAAGGCAAAGCGCGATATTCCGAACCTTTTCAATTATAAATATCACCGGATCTTTGATTATGAACCGCTGTCTGCGGACAAAGCCCACCGGGGTACTGTGGGGATCCCGCGGGTCCTCAATATGTATGAGAATTTTCCATACTGGGCTACCTTCTTTAAAGAGCTCGGTTTCCGGGTCGTTCTCTCTCCCCAGTCGAGCCGAAACATATATGAGCTGGGACTTGAAACGATCCCCAGTGAATCCGAATGCTATCCGGCCAAGCTGGCCCACGGCCATATTGCATGGCTTATAAAGAATAACATCTCCTTCATCTTCTATCCGTGTATTCCGTATGAAAGGAAAGAGATCGAGGGGGCCGGAAACCATTATAACTGTCCTATGGTCACCTCCTATGCGGAAAATATCAAAAACAATATGGAGGAGCTGGCCGAAAAGCATATTCGCTTCATGAATCCCTTTATGGCCTTTACAAGCGAACCGATCCTTACAAAGCAGCTCTGTGCAGAGTTTAAAAAGGAATTTGGTATTCCGGAGAGTGAAACGCGTTCTGCTGCCAGAAAGGCATGGAAGGAATTGGAGCAGGCACGCCGTGATATCGAGAATAAGGGCGAGGAGGTCATCCGCTATCTCAAAGAGAGCGGAAAGCACGGAATCGTTCTGGCGGGAAGACCATATCATGTGGATCCGGAGATCAACCACGGTATCCCCGATCTGATCACCTCCTACGGCTTTGCCGTGCTTACCGAGGATTCCGTTTCGCATCTGGCAAAGGTGGAACATCCTCTTATCGTAACTGACCAGTGGATGTATCACTCCCGCCTGTATGCCGCCGCCACCTTCGTTAAATCTCAGGATAATCTGGATCTCATCCAGCTCAACTCCTTCGGATGCGGCCTCGATGCCGTTACCACCGATCAGGTGAGCGATATCCTGACCGGCTCCGGCAAGATCTATACGGTCTTAAAGATCGACGAGGTCAACAATCTGGGAGCTGCAAGAATACGTATCCGCTCCCTGATCTCCGCACTTCGCGTCAGAGATGAGAGGCGCTACACGAGAGATATCGTTTCCAGCTCCTACAATCGTGTGATCTTTACAAAAGAAATGCGCGATACCTATACGATCCTCTGCCCGCAGATGTCTCCGATCCACTTTGAGCTTCTCGAGCCGGCGATCCAGAGCTTCGGCTACCACCTTGTCGTTCTTAAAAACGATGACAAGGCCGCTGTCGATACCGGATTAAAATTTGTTAATAACGATGCCTGCTATCCGTCGCTGATCGTGATCGGTCAGATCATGGATGCCCTGCTGTCAGGAAAATATGATCTGAATCATACAGCTATTTTAATGTCACAGACC
>USQV01000037.1 GCA_900556965.1 uncultured Clostridium sp. | reverse complement strand
ATCCGTGATGAGCGCTCCCATACTTACCGCCTCGGTCCGGCGTTGATCCCTTTAGGAAAAGCGGCCGCTAAAGGCATAAGGCTTCAGGATGCCGCCCATCCGATCTTGGCAGCATTGTCGGCATCTACGCAGGAGGATTCTTACCTCATCATTCCTGTCGGCAATAAGGGACTTGTGATCGAGAAGGTCGACGGGCCTAACCATTTGAAGGTCGTGGAAGAATTTGGCTATGAAATGTATCTGCATTGTGGTGCGATCCGTAAGGTGCTCCTTGCTTTCCAATCCCCTTCCTTCATCGACCAGTATCTGAATAATATCATTATCCACGATAACGCATTTCCCCACGTCGAGTCGGAGGAATTAAGAAAAGAACTGGAGCAAATACGAAGCTGCGGATATGCGATCACTTACGGTGACTATGTAAACGATGCCGCCGGCATTGGTGCCCCGGTATTCAAAGCCTCCGGTGAGCTTGCCGGCTCCATCGGGATCATTGCCCCTATGATCCGCATTGATTCCGAAGAAGCATTAAAGCTTCAGCTGGAACATGTTTTAAAATATGCGTCAGAGCTTTCCGCTGACTTGGGGTACACTCCCGGAGCGGATGACCCGGACTAAGATCCATATATCCACATAGCGTCAAAACGGCCTGTCCGGAAAATCTCCGGCACAGACCGTTTTTCTGTTTAATATATCTTAAATTTCTGCAGCCAGATTCCTGAGCCACTTTTTCTGTCGATAGCGTATGTATCCAAGAACAGATTTGTATACCTCCTCCAGCATGACCATCCCATACACGATGTGGATCGGAAAACGAAACAGAAGACCTCCGATGAAGGCAAGGGGAACGCCGATGATCCATACTCCGCTCGTGTCGAGGAACAGACAGACCTTTGTATCTCCCCCGCTTCGCAGCACACCTACGATGCAGATCAGGTTGAACATCTTTGCCGGAAGGAAAAGGATAAAGGACATCAGACAGTTGGCAGCGGCCCTTTCCACCTCAGGCGATATTTTATATATCGAAAGGATCGGTCCTCGGATCATCAGGATAATCACCATACTTATAGCGGAAAGTATGAATACAAGCCGGAAAAAGTATGTTGCATAGCGTTCTGCTTTATCAAGCTTTCCGGCGCCCATCTCATTTCCGAGGATAACAGACGTTGCGGCGCTGAGTCCCTGGAACAGAACGAATACGATATCCTGTATTGTCGTTGCAATCGTGATGGCAGCAACCGCATTATCTCCCATCCGTCCGTATGCAAGCGAATAGATCGTCACACCAAGTCCCCACATAAATTCATTGGCGATGACCGGCGTACAGGTTCCGATAAACTGACGGATAAATGCCCCGGAGTAGCCAAACATTTCACGCACATGACAGGCAATGGGATATTTCTTCAAATATACAGCCAAAACAAGCACGGAAGCTTCTGTGATCCTTGCCGCAAGAGTTGCAAGGGCAGCTCCCGCCACGCCGAGTCCTGCTCCCGGAATCGTAAGGATAAGTCCTTCGCCGGTACCAAGGGCGATATGGTGTTCCGGAAAGATCAGAAGGAAATTCAATATGATATTGATAATGATCGCCATGCAGCTTGTGGCCACCGGCAGCTTAACATGTCCAACCGCCCTCAGCATCGCAACATATACATTGGTGAATGAAGTAAACGGATACGAAATAGCGGCGATCAGCAGATAAGATGCCCCGATCCGTATCGTTTCCGGGCTCACGGTAAAAATACGCATTACCGCCTGCGGATTTACCACAGACGGGATCAGGAACAGAAATGCCCCCGCCACTGCCAGCGTCAGGGCAAGTCCCAATACTTTTCTGATATTTTTAACGTCATTATTCCCCCAATATTGTGCGGCGAGAACACCGCTTCCGCTTACGATTCCGAACACAAGCAATGAATATACGAAAAATACTTTATTCGCAAGGCCTACTGCTGCGATCGCGGTTTCACCAAGAGCACCGATCATCATGGTATCCACCAGATTGACGATCGTGTTTAACATACCCGGCATGGCAACCGGGAGTGCGATCTGAAACACCTTGCTTAAAAAGATCTTATCCCGCATCATGTCCTTTGTTTCTTCCAGAAACATATCCCCTTCTCCTCTCTTAACTATATTATAACAGTTTTACTATTCTATCAAAAAAAATTATAATAGTAAAGTATTTCCTCCTTCGTCCTATTGGCTTAAGTCAAGCGGATATTCGCAATCCGCTTCGCTACTTGCTGGATTCGGTTAATTTACTGCTTTACAGTGTTGACATTCTTTTGTTTCTGTTTTAATATTTATGTTCAGGAGGAAATACGATTATGAAAGATTCAACATTTGGTTTTATCGGTCTTGGCCTGATCGGCGGTTCGATCGCCCGCGGGATAAAGCGTGCGGATCCCTCGGTTAAGATCATGGCATATATGAGAACACGCTCCGGCCTCGAAAAAGCAAAAGAAGACGGCACTATAGATATTATCCTGGACGGCATCGATGAGCATCTTTCTGCCTGTGATATTATTTTCCTCTGCACACCGGTGGAATATAACGCCTCCTATCTTGAAAAGCTTTATCCCCTTTTAAAGCCTGGCGCATTTATCACGGATGTCGGAAGTACAAAGACGATGATCCATGAAACAGTGACTGCAATGGACATGGAGGAGGTTTTTATCGGCGGACATCCCATGGCCGGTTCCGAAAAGACCGGATACGAAAGCTCAACCGATCATCTGCTGGAAAACGCCTACTACATTATCACACCCACAAAAAAGTCATCTGCCGACAAGGTGGAACGGCTGCGTCAGATCGCACTCCGGATCGGAGCCCTGCCCCTTGTCTTAGATTATAGGGAGCATGATTTTTCGGTTGCGGCTGTGAGCCATCTCCCGCACCTGATCGCATCCAGCCTTGTAAATCTCGTTCGCGATAATGATTCCGAGGACGAGATCATGCGCCGCATTGCAGCCGGAGGCTTTAAGGACATAACAAGGATCGCCTCCTCATCCCCTGTTATGTGGGAGCAGATCTGCATGACAAATACGGAAAATATCATGCTTTTGCTCCGCCGCTATATAAGCTCCCTGGAAAAGATCTATGATGAGCTTAAGGAACACGACGGGGCTTCCATCTTCCGTCTATTTGAAGAAGCAGGTGCTTACCGAGGTACGATCTCATCCAAGAGCTCCGGCCCTGTCATCCCGGATTTTTCCTTCTCTGTGGATGTGCTGGACGAGCCCGGTGCTATTGCCATTATTTCTGCGATCCTTTCATCCCGAGGGATCAATGTCAAAAACATCGGCATCAACCACATCCGGGAATATGGAGAAGGCGCACTTCGGATCTCCTTCTATAATGAAGAATCTCTTGCCGAAGCGTCAGAGGTGCTGAAAAAATACAACTATTCCACTACAAAATAAAGTGAGGCACATATATATGAAAATAAAACATGCCGACCGCATTCGCGGGGAAGTGACTGTCCCGGGCGATAAATCTATCTCTCACCGGAGCATCATGCTCGGTGCTCTTGCTAAGGGAAATACGGAGATCCACAATTTCCTCGAAGGGGCAGACTGTCTCTCTACGATCTCCTGCTTCTCAAAAATGGGGATCTCCATTGAAGATAAAAATGGGATCATTACCGTCCATGGAAAAGGACTTCATGGTCTTACCGCTCCTGACTGTGTCTTAGACTGCGGAAACAGTGGAACGACCACGCGTCTTATTTCCGGCATTCTGGCTCCCCAGCCCTTTTCTGTTGTTCTTACCGGCGATGCCTCGATCCAAAAGCGGCCCATGAAGCGGATCATGGAACCGCTGTCCATGATGGGAGCAGATATTAAAAGCATTAACGATAACGGCTGTGCTCCTCTCTCCATCCATGGTACACCCTTAAAGGGCATCCACTATGTATCAAAGGTCGCTTCTGCCCAGGTCAAATCCTGCATTCTTCTTGCAGGGCTCTACGCCGAGGGTGAGACCAGCGTTACGGAGCCCCAGCTGTCCCGGAATCATACGGAATTGATGCTGCGCTTCTTCGGTGCTGATGTTACTTCAAACAAGACGACGGCTTCGATCCGTCCGGCTTCAGAGCTTCGGGGCAGAAAGATTATGGTTCCGGGAGATATCTCCTCCGCCGTTTACTTTGTGGCAGCCGGACTGCTTCTGCCAAATTCCGAGGTGTTGATCCGGAATGTCGGTATTAACCCGACCCGGGCCGGTCTGCTCACCGTATGCCGCAAAATGGGAGCAGAGCTTGAGCTTCTTAATGAAGATCACAGCTTTTCCGAGCCAACGGCTGACCTGCTGATCCGTTCCGGAAGCCTTAAGGGAACCGTGATCGACGGTGCTCTGATTCCGGCAATGATCGATGAGCTTCCCACTGTTGCTCTTATGGCCTGTTTTGCAGAGGGAACAACCATTATCAAGAATGCCCAGGAATTGAAGGTCAAGGAATCTAATCGGATCGCGATCACGGTTGAAAATCTCCGTGCCATGGGAGCGGATGTAGAAGAAACAGAGGATGGAATGATCATTCACGGCGGACGCCCGCTCCACGGTGCCGTGATCGACAGCCACAAGGATCACCGCATCGCCATGACCTTTGCGATCGCCGCTCTCGCCGCCGAGGGGGAAACCGAGATCTTAGATGCAGACTGTGTTGATATCTCCTATCCTGCATTCTTTCAGGATCTGAAGGCCCTTACAGAAAATTAAGGGCATGAAAAAAGTGACCGGCAGCAATCAGCAGCCGGCCACTTTTTCTTATTAGTTAAAGCCAAAAAACTTCTGTGCGATCTTATAACCGGCGATCGAGATCGTCCGACCGCTCTTTCCCGGAAGATTGATGCCCTGTCCTAAAAATCCCCATCGAAGCCTCAGATAAAGACGCGGATTCATCTTTTTCAGATCCTGCCACAGCTCTTTTTTCTTTGCCATATTTTCTTCCGATCCGGACTTGATTGCAAGGATCGAACAGATGATCATCATGATCTCAAGGTATCTGGTCATATAATTTCTTAACTTTCGGTTCTGGAGCTTTGTCACATCGTAATACCCCAGCATAAGCTTTGTAACGCGGATCTGCTGATCGATCCGCCCGATCATTACCTTTTCATTGACAGACTGATCTGAACGGCCGATAAAATACCGGTAAAAATTCACGTCGAGATAATACATTTTTTTAACCGCAGGGAGCGGTTCGTATACAAAAATGTTATCCACATAGAAGGTATGCTCCGGAAGCTCCAGCTTGCATTCCCTTAAAAGCTCTGTTCTGTAGATCACAGAATGCATAAGGATATACTGCCCGAGCACAAAATGCTTTACATCCTTCCAGCCGAATATCTGGTTTTTCGGGAGCGCCATATTGTAATTCATAACCTTTTTATGGGCTGCACCCTGCTTCTCATAGACAAAATTCGTAATCAGCATATCCAAAGTATCTTTTCCATACACAAATCCACGTAAGGTCTCCAGAACCTTCTGATACGCCTGTTCATTTACCCAGTCATCGCTGTCGACTACCTTAAAGAAAATTCCGGTGGCATTCCTTAAGCCGGTATTGACTGCGGCCCCATGACCTCCGTTTTCCTGATGGAGGGCTCTGCAGATTCCGGGATATTCTTTTTCGTAGCGATCTGCGATCTCTCCGGTATTGTCCTTTGCGGATCCGTCATCGACAATAAGGATCTCCACCTCGTCTCCTCCCGGGAGAAGTGATTTAATGCAGTTTTCCATATAAGCTGCCGAATTATAGCAGGGTATTGCAATAGATAACAGTTTCAATATCGTATCCTCCTATCTTGCTTCTAACCAAACACCTCTTAATCATAGCATATTTAAGCTGAAAATGCAAAAAATTCCTTCCAACTGCTATGAAATCATGATATAATGGTCAAAAGATATTCGCAATTAAAACAGGGGATCCTTGTTTTTGTGTAACTATTCAGTACCTTCATAGTTACACGCAAAAATCCATTCCAGATCAGCTTCGCTGATGGGATTTTTGCCCTCCAGCCTATGTTTTCTTACGGTCAGCGCAGCAAGTGCGCAGACCTACTGAACAGTTACCAAATTTTTTAGAATATCAGTTCTTTGATTTTTCCAAGTTCGCAGGTTTCACCGAAAATACTGTTTAATGCAATGCAGAGGTTGTATGCCAATACTTTATTAACCAAACGGGTGCATAAGCCCTGAAAGCTTTTGGCAAGTACTCTTTCTGCATTTAACTGACCGCTTAACTGTGAAAAGACAGTTTCTACCCGTCTTCTCAATTTGAAGATCAGCTGACGCACCGATTTTGGCCAGTTTTCTTTACTGTTGGAACGCTTGAGTGCAAAAAGACAGATCGTTTGTTCCTGCATTTCCTGCATGAGTTTTTCGCCAACATATCCTTTATCTGCTAAAATTGTAATATTTGAACAATTATCCACCAGATCCCGTAATCCTTCACGGTCATCTGTGGATGCCGGCGTAATCTCAAATGCAGTAATGTAACCTTCTAATGTGACCAGGGCATGCACTTTATAGCCGAAGTAAGTTTCCTTTTTAGAAGGGCACTTTCCGTAATCAGCACCCTGGCTGCGAAATGTTTTGCAGTATCGTGCACGTCCAAATTTGCAGACTGCAAGCGGAAAACTATCAATAATGCAATAAGAACTGACCGGAACCGGAAAAACAGAGAGCATCTTTTGTCTTAATAATTCGGTTGTCTGCATCAGAGCACGCCTCGTTCTGTTAAAACGACTTCTGCTGCAAAGCTTCGGAAAAAGATGTCTGTAATTCTTTTTCACGAAAGAAAACCAGGCATTTTCAGAATCAACGCCAAGCAACTCACCACAAAGACTAATGGTAATGATTTCCGAATCAGATAGTTTTGCATCTAAAACATGCCGTCGCTTGGCAACCTCAGGAAGTGCAAACTGATGATACAATTCGTCAATAATAACGTAAGTGGTTAAAATAAAGTCTTCAAAAGTTGCAATAACAGTGGTATTATTATTTTGGAACTTCAACATAATGATGCCTCCTTTCGTTGTATTGCCTACAAATAGGATAGCACATTTTGTTGAAGTTTCTTTATATTATTTTATCTAGCACAACAGGTTAATTTAAATATTGGATATGGCATATTTACAGAATTATTGGGAACTGTAAAGAATTTGAAAATTACAGATTCTGTTTTTGAGGTAGACGATGATCATATAAGTAATAATGCTATTTCGTCTATTGATGTTGGTATATTAGCGGCTTCTTTGACGGGCGGATCAGTTGAAAATTGCGTAGCTCAGAATTGTGAAATAGATTTAAGAACAACTTTGGAAATACCTGCTATGAATGTGGGTACTTTTGCCGGAAAGACTTCAGGAACATCATTTATAAAAAATTGTAAAGCCGATAATTCTACGATAAAGGGTAGTACATATTCAAGGCTGACATTGGGCGGAATTGCCGGCAGTGCATATGAAATAAGTGATAGTATATTTGCAGGTAGTGTAAATGTTGTTTCATCAGGGAATTTTTCGAGTGCATCATATGTAGGAGGAATTTCAGGAATAACAAGGAACCAGATGAAGAACTGCGTTAATTCTGGAAATATAACGGCAACTGCTTCATCTCAAATTATTGCGGGCGGAATTACAG
>USQV01000036.1 GCA_900556965.1 uncultured Clostridium sp. | reverse complement strand
TGCGGACAAACGGTTTTCAAGACCGCCTCGTTATGACCACTTCGATATCTCTCCAAAGCGCTCTCTCAAACGTGCTATTGCAGTATACTAGATAATTCCGAGTTTGTCAACAGTTTTTTCAACATTTTTTTTAGATCGCTTGTTTACACGATATTTAGGCAGGGTATACTCACCTGTTTAGCAAGCATTCTGCAATCAGGATATCCTCCGGCGTCGTAACCTTTATATTTCGATAGCTTCCCTCCGTCAGCTTTACTTTGACAGAAGAAAAGGCCTCTACCACCATAGCGTCATCCGTAATGCCCTTCTGCAGGCTTTCGTCTGAGAGAAGCTTGCTGTATGCAGCATAAATAAGCCCGAAGCAAAAGGTCTGCGGCGTCTGGATCTGCCACAATGTACTTCTGTCCGGTGTTGCATTACTAAAGCCGTCCCTGTCTGCCACCTTGATCGTATCCTTCACAGGCATGGCAGCCACAGCGGCGCCATATTGTTCCGCATCTGCGATCGTTCTGTTTATGATCCCTTCGTCTACCATGGGTCTGGCGCCATCATGGATCAGGACGATATCCTCCGGCCCAAGCCGGTCTGAAAGCGCAGTCAGACCGGAAAAGACGGAATGATAGCGTTCCTTCCCCCCGGCAACAATCTGCTTGACTTTTTTAAAGCCGAATTTTTCGACGATCTCCCTGCGGCAGTAGTTTAGATCTTCTTCTCCGGTTACGAGAACGATCTGATCGACACTGCTGTTCTCAAATGCTTCCAGAGAATAGCAGAGCAGCGGCTTTCCGCCGATCGGCAGGTATTGCTTTGCCATCTCAGTGTGCATCCGTTTTCCACGGCCCGCGGCTAATACGACCGCGGCCGTTTTCTTTTGTTTTTCCATATCCGGGTACTTCCTCTTTGATCCGTTAATATCAGCGCTCACCAAGCTTAAGATTAGGGACTGCGTTGAGATCCCATCCGGCGCGTGCTCCGTTGATATATTCATAATATCCGGCTGCACCGATCATAGCTGCGTTATCGGTACAGAAAATCGGCGACGGATAGTAGAACCGAAGCCCTGCCTTTTCACACGCCTCCTTCATGCCGGCACGAAGGGCCGTGTTGGATGCAACACCTCCTGCGATCGCCAGCTTATCGTATCCATATTCCTTAGCGGCCGCTACTGCACGGGATACAAGCACATCTACCACCGCATTCTGGAAGGAAGCGGCGAGATCCGGTACGCATATTTCTTCTCCACGCATATTGGCCTGATTAATATAATTGAGTACAGCAGATTTCATGCCGCTGAAGCTGAAATCATACTGGGAGCCGCCGACTTTGGCACGCGGAAACTCCATGGCATGGGGATTTCCCTCTTTTGCCGCCTTATCTACCTTAGGTCCGCCCGGATAGCCGAGACCCACGGCTCTTGCGACCTTATCAAAGGCCTCTCCCGCTGCATCATCCATTGTGCGGCCGATAATCTCAAACTCTCCGTAATCCTTTACGATGACAAGATGGGTATGGCCGCCGGAAACGATAAGGCATACAAAGGGGGGCTCCAGATCCGGATGCTCGATAAAGTTGGCAGATACATGACCTTCGATGTGATGGACTCCGACTAACGGCTTTTTTGCAGCGTAGGCAATGGCTTTCGCCTCCGCAACACCTACTAAAAGTGCGCCTACAAGCCCCGGACCGTAGGTGACGGCAATGGCTGTGATCTGCTCCAGTGTCATTCCTGCCTCGTCAAGAGCTGCCTGTATTACCTGATTGATCTTCTCGATATGCTTTCTCGAGGCGATCTCCGGCACAACGCCGCCATACAGTGTATGCAATGCGATCTGAGAGGAGATCACATTGGATAGCACCTCCCTGCCATTTTTTACGACTGCTGCTGCTGTTTCGTCACAGGAGCTTTCTATTGCCAGTATATATACATCTTCTTCTGTTTTTCGTAATTTCATTGTTTCGCCTCATTTACTGCTTATCGTCATCAAACCCAATTTCCTTTGACCAGCCGTCACGGGCCGTCTTGATCTGCGGGCAGATCTCTCTGATCTCCTCCAGATAATCCTCAGGACGCATCAGGGACGGGCTGTAATGGGTCAGCCACATTTCCCGCGGCATGGCTTCCTTTCCGAGCTTTGCCGCCTCCTGAAACGTCATGTGTTTATATTCTCTCGCCTTCGCTGCCTTTTCCTTTTCACCGTACATGCCCTCGCAGATAAAAAGGTCATTATCCTTTGCGTATTCGGCGATCACAGGCACCGGACGTGTATCTGTTGTATAGGTGACAGAGATCCCTCTCCTTTTTTCTCCCAGAACCATATCCGGGGTCAGGATCCTGCCTTCGTGTTCGATCACCTCCCCCTTCTGGAGACGGCTCCAGAAGCGCTGGGGAATATTTTGCTGCTGCGCCCGTTCCACATCAAATTTTCCGTTTCGCGGGATCGAAATGCGATAGCCATAGCAGGTAACGTTATGGTTAACACGGAATGCATCGATCAGATACGGCCCCGCCTGAAACTGTTCTCTGGGATCCGTAAATTCGCGGAACAATATCGGGAACGGAAGCTCCGGAGCGATCGTTCTCAATGCTCCGACCACACGCTCCAGACCCTTCGGACCCGCAAGGAGCACCGGCTCCACACGCTCCGCATTGCCCATGGTAAGGAGGAAGCCCGGGAGTCCGCTGATATGATCGGCATGATAATGTGTAAAGCAGATCACGTCCACCGGCTTCGGACTCCAGCCCTTTTCTTTTAGTGCGACCTGAGTTCCCTCACCACAGTCGATCAGCAGGTTGCTCCCGTCACAGCGCGCCATCATGGACGTCAGCCAGCGATATGGAAGGGGCTGCATCCCTCCGGTTCCCAACAAGCAAATATCTAACATTCCTATTCCTCATTTCATTCTTTATCATACATAGCATAAGACAGAAGCTCTGTCTGTTCTTCCACATCTACCGGAAGCTTCATCCTGCTTACAAGCTCATCATAACACTCCTCGCAGAGATCAAAATGATGGACTTCTCCGTCTTTCTCCGAAAAATAGTCCCATGCATGGTCAAGCATGAGGGCTCCTTCACGGAGTATCCCGTCTTTTACTGCAAGCTTTTTCCCGCACATATTGCAGAACACTGCCTCAAGCTGTCTATTTTTTCCGTATTTTCTCAAAATTATCCTCACCTTTCTGCCTTCTGTAGTTTTCTCCGGGCACCCCTACATTATAGCTGAAAAATTCGGATTTTTAAGAGGAAATGGCTGGCAGGCCTCTCCTCCACATAATAAAAGCATCCTCCGTCGGAGCATGATAGTAATCGCGCCTTACCGCCTCCTTGCGGAAGCCATAGGATTTATAAAGCCGGATCGCAGGCGTGTTTCCGGCACGCACCTCCAGCGTCAGATCACAGACATTCTTCTCCTGCGCCGATCTCATCATCTGCTCCATCAATTTCCGGGAATATCCGAGTCCTCGGTACTCTTTTCCGACGGCTATCCGCATCAGCTCGCCTTCACCGGCAAGAAATCTGACGTTGATATAGCCGCACACACTTTTATCCGGGCACACAAGTACCCAAGCCTCGTCAAATTCACTGTCCAGCATATCCTGCAGCAGCTTTTCTGACCATGCTTCCGAAAAACAGTCTTTTTCCAGTTTTTCTACCTCCGGCACATCTTCGCCGGTCATAGGTCTTAAAAAGACCTCTGATTCATGCATCATTCTTTATGACTTACCTTCTCTTTCTTCGCGTTCACGCTCCGCCTGGGATTTTCTCAGATAATCCGGCTTATGCTCCATTGCTGTCTCTGTTTTGCTTTCTTTAAAGTAAACAGCTCCCAGAGCGGCAACGGCTGATGCCCTCTGACGATTTACATGGGCCGGCGCAAACAAAGCCTTGACCGTTAAGGTCTCCTCTATCCTGCTTCTGAAAACAGGAACGCCGTCTCCTAAGAATATTACCGGCTCTCCCATGGAATTTAAGATCCCGATCAATTCGTCGATATCCATTGCATCCTGTCCGTGCACGATCTCAAAGCTTTCCCTGAAACGGTAAATACCCGTATACACCTGATTTCTTCTTGCATCCATGATCGGGCAGATCAGTGCCTCTGTTCCATAAAGGTTGTATGCTGTTGCATCTAAGGTCGGCACATGGATCAACGGCTTATGAAGTGCCAGACCTAATCCCTTTGCCGTTGCAGAACCGATACGAAGTCCCGTAAAGGAGCCTGGGCCTCCCGAAACTGCGATGGCATCCACTGTGGAAAGATCGATCTCCAGAAGCTTTACCATCTCATCGATCATCGGAAGAAGTGTCTGTGAATGCGTCTTTTTAAAATTTACCGTATATTCTGCCATAGTGGTCTCGTCCTCAACGATAGCCACAGAGGCTACCAGAGAGGAGCTCTCGATTCCCAGTATCCGCATTTAATTCTCCTCCACCGTGATTTTTCTGTAATCAAAGCCTTTTTCCAGATCTTTTTCTATTGTAACCGTTGTTCTGTGCTCCGGCAGGATCTCCTCGATCAGACCGGCCCACTCGATCAGGCAGACGCCATCACCGAAAAAAAGATCCTCATAGCCCACCTCGTCCATTTCACTGATATCACCGATCCGGTATACATCGAAATGATACAGGGGAAGGCGTCCTTCATCATACTGCTGAACGATCGTAAACGTAGGGCTGTTTACCGGCTCCGTGATCCCAAGACCTGCGGCAAAGCCCTGCGTAAATACAGTTTTTCCGACTCCCAGATCTCCGTCCAGACAAATTACATCTCCCGGCTTTGCCTTTTCTCCCAGCTCTTTTCCAAGGGCAAAGGTATCCTCCGGGCATAAACTTACTGCTGTCATTCTTTCAGCCCTTTCCTTTTTGATTTTGGCAGGTTCTTCCGAAAAATCTCCTCCAGCTCCTTCTCTCTCCCGGCAACAGAGCGCACCGGGATCAGATATGCGCGGGTAGGGCCTGTTTTTACGATATACATGGAGCGGATCCGGATCACTTTCCAGATCTGATCCCATCCCAGATCGCAGCCCAAATCTCCCAGCTTAACACGAAAGCCGCTGTCTGCAAACTCCATCTCAAGCTCCGCATCAAAGCCCTGTCTTTTTGCCTGTTTCTGTGACTTTCTGTAGAGGATTAACGGCTGTATAACAGAAAAAAGCAGGGCACAGAGAATAAGCAGGACTCTCTGGAACATGCTGACTGTCTCCCACTGCCACGTCACCGCCAGGACGAAGATCGCCCCGGCGGTGAAGAACAGGTTGAATAAACCGGAAAAACCACTGCTGGAATTATACATGGAGAAGGTAAACAAATCCCTGACAGTCAAATTTACAGTTATCTTCATCCGGCATTTTTCCTTTTACACGTATTTTTCTTCTTTAAATGCATTCAGAATACGATTCATGCAGTCTTCGATAACGCTTCTCTGGGTTGCAATGTTGATTCTCTCGAAGCCTCTGCCTTCCACGCCGAAGATATAACCCTCGTCGAGAGCGACCTTTGCCTTTTTCTGCATGATCTGCTCAAGCTTCTCTGCATCTCCGTTTACATATTCGTTGAAATCGATCCATGCAAGATATGTACCCTCTGACGGAACCAGATGAGCCTTCGGCATATTTTTCTTTAAGAATTCATCGATATAGGCAAAGTTTCCATCAAGATAGTCCTTCAGCTGCTCCAGCCACTCCTCACCCTCGTTGTAGGCAGCGACCATTGCTGTCAGGCCGAGAGTTCCTGCTCCGCTCATTGCCATCTTATTTCCAAGCAGATCTGTCCATGCCTTCTTGAGCTCCGGATTGTGGATAACGATATTGGAGGTCTTCATTCCTGCTAAGTTAAAGGTCTTGCTCGGTGCGGTGCAGACTGCAATTCGATCTGCGTAGTCCGGAGCAACGGTTAAGATCGGGTGGAAGGTAACGCCACGGCGCACGAGATCACAATGGATCTCATCACAGATGATCCATTTTTCGTATTTCTTACAGATATCTACAACGCTTCTGATCTCATCCTTTGTCCATACACGTCCTGCCGGGTTGTGAGGGCTGCAGAAAACGAATACCTTATTCTTCGGATCTGCCATTTTTTTGTCCAGATCCTCCAGATCCATGCGATAGCTTCCGTTTTCATAAATCAATGGAGAGTCTACGAGAACACGGTCATTGCTCTCTGCCTTCATTGTAAATGGATAGTAGATCGGACGCTGTAACACGATTCCGTCGCCGGGCTCAGTCATTATATTAAGGAGGACAGCATACGCTGATACGATTCCGCCGCAGAAGAACAGGTTCTCTGCCTTTTCTTCCCAGCCGTAACGTCTTTTATACCAGTTAAGGATCGCACTCTGGCATTCTTCCGTTTCATATAACGTATAGCCGAATATTTTTCTGTCGATCCTTTCATGCAATGCCTTCAGGATCGGCTCTGCACATGCAAAATCCATATCCGCAACCCAAAGCGGAAGGCACTCCGGATCACATCCTGCCGGAAGCTTCTCAACCTTTGTAGCTCCGGTTCCACTCCTGTCGATCACTTCATCGAAATTGTACTTCATTGTAGTATCCTCCTATCATTTATATATTTTATTGATGAGTTACCCTATTATTAACGGCTAAAGCTTCATAGAAAGAGAGATCCTCTTTTTAGCCATGTCGACACCAATGACCTTTACCTCGACGATATCGCCCACGCTGACTGCCTCCAGCGGGTGCTTAATGTAATGCTTTGTCATCTCCGAAATATGGACAAGACCATCCTGATGGACGCCGATATCCACGAAAGCACCGAAGTCTATTACATTTCGGACGGTTCCCTTTAAGATCATACCGGGCTTAAGATCCTTCATATCGAGAACGTCTGTCCTTAATATCGGCCCCGGCATCTCCTCTCGGGGATCCCGCGCCGGCTTTTCCAGCTCTTTTATAATATCGAGCAGCGTGATCTCACCGATCCCCAACTCGTCTGCAAGCTTTTCCGGAGCCGGGATCCTTTTCCCGATCTCCTTCATTGCCCCGCTGCCGATCTCCTCCGGCTTCATCCCGAGTTTCTTCAAAAGCTCAGAGGCTGCCGGATAGCTTTCCGGGTGGACGGAGGTGGAATCCAGCGGATTTTCACCGTCCTTGATCCTCATAAAGCCCGCACACTGTTCATAAGCCTTCGGACCCAGCTTGGCAACCTTTAAAAGCTGCTTTCTGTTTTTAAACGGGCCGTTCTCCTCCCGGTAGGCTACGATGTTCTTCGCAACCGCCTTTGAGATTCCGGAAATATACTCTAACAGAGAGGCAGATGCCGTGTTCAGATCGACACCGACCTTGTTTACACAGTCCTCTACCACATTTCCAAGGGCTTCGCTCAGATGCTTCTGGTTCATATCATGCTGATACTGGCCGACGCCGATCGATTTCGGGTCGATCTTAACAAGCTCCGCCAGCGGATCCTGAAGTCTTCTCGCGATGGAAACGGCACTTCTCTGTCCCACATCAAACTCCGGAAATTCTTCCGTGGCCAGCTTGCTGGCTGAATATACGGAGGCTCCGGCCTCATTTACAATAATATATCTGACCTTCTCCGGGATTTCCTTTAAGAACCCGGCAATGATCTGCTCGGATTCACGGGAAGCCGTTCCGTTTCCCACAGAGATCAGGGAGATATTGTACTCCTCAATAAGCTTTTTCAGTTTTTTCTTTGCATCCTCCACCCG
>USQV01000035.1 GCA_900556965.1 uncultured Clostridium sp. | reverse complement strand
ACGATGCTGGTGGACAGATCCGGCTGCTTTAAAATAAGCAGCAGCGGTATTGCCGCAAATGCGGCTAGCAAAAGCAACGTGGAGGGCTGATCGATCTTTTCCTGATACTTTTGAAGGAACCAGGAAAAGAATATGATCAGACCGATCTTAACAAATTCTGACGGCTGGAAACGCCCGATCACCGGAAGATCGATCCATCGTCTGGAGCCGGTGCCCGCGCCGCCCAGCTTGCCTGCAAGGATTACCGCAAGAAGTATCACAACGCAGCCCAGATAGATAAGGCTGCTGCATCGGAGTACATAGCGATAATTGAGTAGCGAAAGGACTACTGCGATCAAAAGACCGCCAAAAAGACCGATCAGCTGACGGTTAATATAAGATTGTTGTCCGTTTTCGGCGCTCGCTATAACTGCTATTCCTATCCCATTCAATACGAGTACATAGAATAGAAGGCGGAAATTAAAATTTCTGAAATTGTATTCTGAAAGCATTAAAGATAAGTCCCCTTAGTAAGCAAAGTGCGGATCGGGATACTGGCATACAAGACCGGAAGACGGTCGGAGCCTTCTAAAGCCTCCATCTGCGTGATCTTGACCTCCAGTCCCTTCGCATCTATCTCCATGTATTTCGATATGGCTTTTATCATATCGTCCTTGATCAGCTCAAGAATTTCCGGTGTACAGCCGGTGCGGTCAGTTATCAGAAGAAACTGAAGCCGTTTCTTGGCTATATCCCCGGAGTTTCTTTTTGTCAGGATCTCAAACAGATTGATCTTACTCAAGCTCTTTTTAAAAATCCCGTGAATCTGGTAAAGAATCCTCTGCTTCTCTCAAGCTCCATTAGCGGTACCTCCTGACCGAGTATCCGTCTGCAGATATTGAGATAGGCTTGTCCGGAAAAGCTATTCATACCAACCAGCGGCTCCCCCTGATTCGTGGAAATAACGATCTCCTCATCATCCGGAACTGCACCGATAACAGGTATGCCGAGAATGTCCGTCACATCCTCGATCGACATCATATCCCCGCGGCGGACCATATCCATCCGGATCCTGTTTACGATCAGGTCCGTCTTTGTGATCTCATTGGCCTCAAGCAGGCCTATGATGCGGTCGGCGTCACGGATAGCCGAAACCTCCGGTGTTGTAACAACAAATGCCCGGTCAGCTCCGGCAATGGCATTCTTAAAGCCCTGCTCGATCCCGGCCGGGCAATCAAGAAGTATATAATCAAAATCTTCTCTTAGGTCTTCTACCAGCTTACGCATCTGACCGGGAGTCACAGAGGACTTGTCCCTGGTCTGGGCAGAAGGAAGTAAAAACAGGTCAGGATATCTTTTGTCTTTTATAAGGGCTTGCTTCATTCGGCAATTTCCCTCTACCACGTCCACAAGATTGTAGACGATGCGGTTCTCCAGTCCCATTACCACGTCAAGATTTCTGAGCCCGATATCCGTATCGATAAGGACTACCTTTTCTCCCAGCATGGCAAGACCGGTTCCGACATTCGCAGAGGTCGTCGTCTTGCCTACACCCCCTTTACCGGATGTGATCACAATGACTTCACTCATAAGAATATCCTCCTGTATTCAATTGTCCGCAGGAAATAGGCTCCTGCTACCCATATATTTTACATGATAATCAGAAAATTTTCCAGTATTAAATGAAATTTAATGCATTTAAAAAGCTCTTTTTAATTGGTTCCTCACAAATTCTCCCATTTTCTACAAGAACCATCATCGGGCCGCGGGAAAGAAGTCTGCCCTTTCCTGCCTTCTGAAACGAAAGATCGGAGATCTTGATCTGGGTGGGCGCCATTTCAAATGCCACGACCACGGCATTCAGATTTCCGGTGATGCCTGCGAACACGGAGCCTTTAAGACTGCCCAGGATGATGACATTTCCCTTTGCAGCAACCCGGGCTCCTTTTTCCACGTCTCCGATGACGACGATGCTTGCCTCCGATTCCAGAACGTCCCCGTTTCGCAGGTTTCCTTTATAGAACTGGCCGGTTGCGGCAGACAGCTCCATCAGCTTTTCATTCAGTGCCTTCTCACATCGTTGGATCCGTTCTCCGTCGGGATCAAGAAGGCATAGGATCTCCACATTGGAGTTTTCCGTGATCGTATTTACGATCCGGAATTCCTCCTCTGCAGTCAGTCTTCTTCCCTCCAAGGTAAGCGTCATCTGGACAGACCCCCAGAAGCGTGAGGTTTCCCTGAATTTGTTTTTCACAGCCGTAAGAAGCTCCTCAAAGGGAAGCTCCGGATCTAAGATCACACTCATACCGGCTTTGTTCCCTTTAATTACTACCGCATTTTTCATACAAGATCCCCCTTTAATCTCCGATCTCCACATTGGATACCTTCAATGCGCTGTTATTCAGAATGTAATTCAGGTCTGTATATCCATAATAGTAACGATATATATTCTTGGCTGCCGATGCCGCATTCGATGAAGAATATCCGTAAGGAATATTTACCGTCACTGCGATCTCCGGGTTCTGATACGGTGCAAAGGACACGAAGAAGGCATGGTTGATCGTATGGCCATTCTTCACTTCCTCGGCCGTTCCTGTCTTTCCGGCGATATCCACTTCAAGATCGCTGAATATCTTTTTCGCGGAGCCGTCAGAAATTACCTTTCTCATGCCGCTGTGGACTACATTCCATGTGCTGTCAGCAACATCGACAGTGGAACGAAGCTGCGGCGTGTAATCCTCTAATAGCTCTCCCTGTGAGTCCGTCACCTTATCCAGAAGGCTGAGCTTAAATACATTTCCCTTATTGGCGATCGCGGTGATATAACGCGCCAGCTGGACATTGGAGTAGGAGTTATTGCCCTGACCGATGGAGGAAGCCTCCGGTTTTTCTGTTGTCATCTGCGGCGGCTTCTCCGATATTTCGATTCCCGAGGTCTCATCCAAACCAAACATGGCTGCATATTTTCGGATCTTTTCGATTCCCAGCTCCGGTGTATAGCTTCCGTTTTCATCCATGGAAAGTCTGTGTCCCATTTCTGCAAAGAAAACATTACAGGAGTTCATAATGCCGTGCTCTACATCAAGAGGGCCATGCTGACCCGGGTAGATCCAGCAGCGCAGATGCGGAGTGATCTCTCCGTACTGACCCGTACAGGTGATGGTCTCCGTAAGCCCGACTGCTTTTTCCTCCAGTGCAGCAACGGCGATGATTGGCTTAAAGGTGGAGCCGGGGGCCTTCTGTGCCTGAGTCGCATTATTAAACAGTGGCAGGGACAGGTCATTATTTAATTTATTGTAATACGCTGCATCTACCGTTCCCGAGAATTTGTTATTGTCATAGCTCGGATACGTTACGAGCGCTCTCACCTCTCCTGTATTGACGTCCGTGACCACACAGCTGGCAGAGCATGGATCTAAAGCCAGCTGAGCCGGTGTGATCTCGATATCGGATATCTTGCTGCGGATAAACTGAAAGGCATATTCATCTCCGTTTGCCTCCAGCATCCGTACTTCGGACTCGTCATAGGCCAGAATATTCTGAGAAAACAGGGAAAGACAGATCTCTTTTCCTGAGATCGTTCCGTTGTTGATCAGGTAACGATATATTTTCTTTGCAAACGCAGGATCTGTTTTCAGATCCTCCGATACATAGTCCACGATGATCTGATAGATCTTATCCGCATCGGAATACTTATCCTCGATCTTAAGCTTTGTCGTATCGATCCAGCTCTCGGCAATCCCCCGGTAAAGGTAATCTCTGAGGCTGATGGTATCATCCTTCCACGCCTTATAGCTCTCGGAGTTTGTATCCATCCGGTCTGTCTTTATAATATCCGAGCTTACCAGAAAGCTGTAGATGTATTGCATATACGCAAACATATCCTCCGGAAGATCGCAGAGCTTAGATGCATTCTCTCTCATCAGCTCATCCTCGATCCCGGCAAGGATCTGCTCCCGGGAGTGGCTGTATTTACTGTAGATGGATTTTTCCACCGCAGATGCTTCCTCGGCTGAAAATTCGCTCATATTGAGGACATTGTTATTGATGAGCTGGAAATAAACGTCCTTTACCGGAATGGGGATATTGGATGCCTTTCTGTAATCTCCCTGCTCCAGATCCCGATTTACCAGCTTATTGGTAATGACACCCGCCAGCTGCTGCTCTAAAATATGATAGATACCGATCTGAAGATCTCTGTCTATCGTAAGGTAAACATCCTTTCCTGCCTGAGGCTCCGTGCGGCTTACTACTTCAAGAATACGACCAAGGCTGTCCACATACATGGTCTGAGATCCTTTTTTTCCCTGAAGCTCGTCCTCCATAGAAGCCTCGATACCGGTCTTTCCCACAATATCCGTGATCTCATAGTCTGAGTTAGTTTCCTTTAGCTTGTCCAGCTCATCATCCCAGATCTTTCCGATATAACCGATGATCGGGGCAAAATAGATGCTGTCGTTATAGACTCTTATCGTCGTCTTTTCGATATCAACACCCTTGAGGCTTGCAGAGTTTTCAAGCACATCTGTCATTGTTTCCTTGCTCACATTTATGGCAATGGTGGTGGACTCATATTTTCGGTACGCCGTAAAGCCCATCGTGTAGCGGATATTGATGATCGAAAGGGCTTCCTCATCGGATATCTCAAGAGGAGCTCCGTTTTCATCGGTAAGCTTGTCGAGACCATAATATTTTACTTTGCTCTCAAAGAGCTCTCTAGGCGTTACATCAGAGGGTGTGGAGCCATCCTCTTTATCGAGCTCTGTCGGAGATTTCAGTCCATAATAATCACTTAAAAAGCGGCGTTTTGCCGTATCGCTCGTTGTTGTAAAGATCATCTCACCGGAAGAATCCAGCCCAATAGAAAAGTCTCCCTGCACCTTTTCTCCATGGCGTGCAAGGATACGGACAAGCTCAAGAAGCATCCGGTTTTTTTCTGCCGATCCGGAATAATCTCCCTTATCCTGTATCGTGACATTATAGGCAAGCTTATTATAGGCCAGTACATTGCCGTTTTTATCGAAGATATTTCCTCTAGTGCTGGCGATCCGAACCGTCTTTTCCGTCAGGGTCATGTAGTCATTCTGGTAGTCCTCTCCTTCAATGATCTGAAGCCGGAACAGCCTGATGACAAGTGTGCTGAATAAAAACGTAAACACGATACCGAGGATAAACGTTCTGGATGTCAGAAGCTTTTTCACATACTCCTTAAGTATTTCAAATAGATCCCTAAACAATCGTCGTGTCTCTCCTTTTTCCTATTTCTTCCATCTTGCGGCTGATAAACAGGAACACCCGATACACAGCCAGCGTCGTTACCACAGTAAAAATGGTTTCCGGGAGAATATTATTGATCAGATAATATCCAAAGCTTAAGCGGCCGCGCAAAAGGAAGCCAAATACATAAAGATACAGATTATATGCCAGCTCATTTGCTGCGCTTAAAGCCAGCGGAAGCGTAATGTAATCCTCATAATAATATTTGGTTCCGATTCCGTTCACATATCCCATCCAGATAAAAAACAACGTATAAAACCCCAGAGCTCCTCCGGATGAAAGATCCATCAAAAGTCCTGCTACTAAGCCGTATGTCATTCCGGAGGCACTTCCCCGAATAAATCCAAAGGAGAAGATCAGGATCAGCATCAAATTTGGATAGGCTGATAAAAACGGTATCAGCGGAAACACACAGGTCTGTATGGAAAAAGCAAGTATGATAAGGATCAGATTCAGGCTGATCTGTTTTAAGCTACTGTTCATTAAATTCCGGCCCCGCATTTTTTAAATCCGTAATCACGAGAACCTCCTGCAGCCTGTCGAATCGGGCTGCCGGGATCACATATCCGGATTTTGTCAGATTGTCATTGTAGTCAACAGTTATATCCGTCGCGTATCCGATCAGAAGCCCCGGAAGAAATTTTTCACTGATATTGGAGGTTACGATCATATCTCCATCCTTGATGTCATCATCCTTTTCCATATATCCCAGCTTAAGCCGCCCCTCATTGAACAGCTTAAGGTCTCCCGATACCATACAGGTATCTCCGGATTGCTGAGCCATGGCGCTCACGCGGCTGGAATCATCGATGATGGATCGAACCGTGGCATAATTGGCTCCTACGTCCGTGACGATCCCGACAAGACCGCCGCCTGCGATCACATTCATGTTTTCCATGATGCCGTCATCGGATCCTTTATCGATACGGAATACGGAGAACCAGCTTCCGGTATCCTTTGCAATGATACGCGCACCTACTTTATTATACTGCATATACTGGCTGTCCAGTTCATACAATTCTCTTAATCTTTCCAGCTCCTGCTGTTCACTTCGCAGTCTGGTGTTCTCCTCTGTCAGTTCGTCGACTCTTGCCTTGAGCGCTTCATTTTCCTTCTGTGCTTTTTTCATCGTGCCGAGGTTTCTGACCTCATTATATATTCCGCTTCCTGCCCGGTTGATCCCAGACTGGATCGGCACGAGCACATAGCCGACTGCGTCTCTTAACGGATTTAAAAGCCCGCTGTTAAGAGTCGTGATACCGATCATACAGACGCAGAGTACAGACAGGCCGAATAAAACATATCTGGTATTTTTCATAATTTACAAGATTCCCCGTTCTTTCAGGCTCACATAAGAAGTATCCCCGATAATAATATGATCTAACAACGGAATTCCCATAAGCTTCCCGGCCTCCTCAACTCTGCGGGTGAACAGGCAGTCCTCGCTGCTCGGCTCCGCATCACCGCTGGGATGGTTATGGATCAGGATCACAGAGGTTCCGCGATACCTGAGCGCCTCGATAAAGATCTCTCTCGGGGTGGCTAAAGACGCATTTACCGTTCCTTTCGATAAATTAACTGCTTTTAAAAGGATATTTTTTGTGTTCAGTATCAGAAGCTTGATATTTTCCTGCTCCTTATGACGCATATCCTCCATAAAATAATCAGCGATCACAGCCGGATGGGAAAAGCACAGCTCCTCGCCGGTGCGGGCGGCCTTCCAGATCCTTCTTGAAAGCTCGCCGATGGCAGCAAGCTGGATCGCCTTAACATTTCCGATCCCCCGGATTGCCTTAAAATCCGGCATGGTATGATGCAGGAGTCCGGAAAGACCCGGCGGATCGCCCAGTGACAAAACCTCCTCCGCCAGATCCCTTGCTGTAAATTCCCTTGTGCCGCTCCTTAGGATAACAGCAATAAGCTCCGCATCAGAAAGACTCTCTGTCCCGTATTCCAGTGCCTTTTCATAAGGACGCTCCGAGACCGGGAGCATTTTCATTGTTTTTTTTGCTTCCTGTTTCATATTGGTACACCTGATCCTTTCGGCTCTCCAAGTACCTTCTGATCCTGATCCCCTAAATGAAACGATAGGCAAGGACTGCAATGATAACACCGATGATGCTGGCCATGGTGATCCGGATAGTAAGACCAAACGTGATCACAAGAATCCCAAGATTTAAGACCAGAGGATCCTTAAGGCCAAAGGATTCTCCGAAATTCAGCCACGAAAGGAACGGGATCCCTTCCGCCATCTCTCCGATAAATCCTCCGAGAACGATCCCCGACAATATCATCAGGAGCAGTACCCACGAATTTTTAGACCGCATGCGCTGTCACCTCCGATCACAGTGTAACAAGACCGGCATCTAAAAGCTTCTGAAGTGACATCTGGATTCCAAACTTTGCATGATACCAGGTAAGACCACCCTGGAAATATACGGCATAAGGCGGCTTGATGGGG
>USQV01000034.1 GCA_900556965.1 uncultured Clostridium sp. | reverse complement strand
AAGCGACTGCGTTCATGAGCAAGTAGCGAAGCGGATTGCGAATGTCCGCTTTACAGACGAGAATCGTCACTCATTAATACCATTATACCTTTATATTCAAAAATTTGTATTAATAATTTGTGAACAATTGCAAATGAAAAAAGAAAATGATAGAATGGAGGGGATCAATTGGCAGGAGGAAAAATATATGAGATTACGCCATATTAAGGGCGCAGAGGAAGATATTGCCGCAAGTCCGTTTGTGGTGCAGGAGCCCCATGAGCATAAGGGGAAATGGAAGGAGCTTTTCGGTAACGAGAATCCGATCCGCATCGAGGTCGGTATGGGAAAAGGAAAATTTATCATGGAGCTCGCCGAAAAGAATCCGGATATAAATTATGTAGGAATCGAGAGATATTCCAGTGTACTGCTCCGCGGACTTCAGAAGCGGGCGGAGTTAGAGCTGCCCAATATTTATTTTATGCGTATCGATGCGCTGGAGCTTTCCGATGTATTCGCAGCGGAGGAGGTAGACAGGATCTATCTGAATTTCTCGGATCCGTGGCCCAAGGATCGTCACGCAAAGAGACGTCTGACCTCAGACCGTTTTCTTTCCGTTTACGATAAGATCCTGAAAAAGGACGGCCGGATCGAATTTAAGACAGATAATCAGGAGCTGTTCCGTTATTCGCTGGAATCGATCCCGGAGGCAGGCTGGAGGGTGGACGAGTTTACCTTCGATCTGCATAACAGTGCAATGGCAGAGGGAAATGTCATGACGGAGTACGAAATGAAATTCTGTTCTGAGGGAAAACCGATCTGCAAGCTGGTGGCATCCAGATAAAAAAGGAAGATCCGTAATAGAGAATGCATATACTTATAAAAAAAGCGGAGAATTGTTTTTGTGAACACAAAAAATAAGATCATACGCTGTCTGGAGCGGATCACCTGCGATAAAACCGAGCTGAACAAGAGGATCCTCCGGCTGAAAAAGTGCTTTGCCGAAGCGGAGGCCGCCTTGTGCGGAGACAAGAAAAAATAGATGTAAAAAAAATTAAAAAAGGTGTTGACTTTTTGAAAACGGTGTCATATAATAGTAGACGTGTCACCGATATGACACAAAAGGTCAGCGCCTTTAGCTCAGTTGGTAGAGCAGTAGACTCTTAATCTATTTGTCCGGGGTTCGAGCCCCCGAAGGCGCATGAAAAGCACTGATTTTACAGACGCAAGAGCTGTGGGGTCGGTGCTTTTTTTGATATATCCGATGCATCTTACCATTTATCGATGAAGGGAGAATAGCCATGCAGGAAATCAGTATAAGGGAAATTGAGAATATCAAGATCGGAAATGCAGAGAATGTGGAAGCGGGAACCGGATGTACCGTTATCATCTGTGAGAATGGAGCCCCGACCGGGCTGGATGTGCGGGGAGGCGGCCCGGCTTCCAGAGAATCGGAGCTTTTAAAGCCGATGGCTGCGGCGGAGAAGATCCATGCTGTGCTTTTAAGCGGCGGAAGTGCCTTCGGACTGGATGCAGCAGGAGGAGTCATGCAGTATCTGGAGGAAAAGGATATCGGCTTCGACGTTGGAGTGACGAAGGTACCTCTTGTATGCCAGTCCTGTCTGTTTGACCTTACGGTCGCTTCCTGCAAGGTGCGCCCGGATAAGGAGATGGGGTATCGTGCCTGTGAAAATGCGGAAAAGGGAAATTACAGAGACGGAAATGTCGGAGCGGGAACCGGAGCAACGGTCGGAAAGCTGTGCGGCATGGAGTATTGTATGAAATCGGGCATCGGGAGCTACGCCGTGCAGATCGGAGAGCTGAAGGTGGGAGCGATCGTGGCAGTGAATGCGCTGGGGGATATTTATGATTGGAAGACCGGGAAAAAGGCAGCGGGGCTTCTTTCCGAAGATAAAAAGACCTTCCGGTGTACGGAGGACGAGATCTATAAGAGCTATGAGGTGATCCGGAATAAATTTGTGGAAAACACCACCATCGGCGTTGTGATAACGAATGCCCGGTTTAATAAAACGCAGCTCTGTAAGATCGCGGGGATGACCCACGACGGGTACGCCAGATCCATCCGTCCGCTTCACACAACAGCCGATGGAGACAGCATTTATGCAATGTCTACAGGCAGCGTGGAAGCGGATCAGGATATGGTTGGAACTCTGGCGGCTCAGGTCATGTCCGAGGCGATCCTTCGAGGAGTCATGAAGGCAGACAGCGCCTACGGCATTCCGGCGGTAAAGGATAGATAAAGCTCCATAAAAGCTCCAGAAGCTTCACAGAAGCCCTGTAAAAAGATTAATCCTGCTTTGTCACCTTGAGATAGAAGGCAAGCTCTGTTTCGAGAGCGATACGCAGTCCTCTTTCGTCAAGCTGGAAGTGACAGTTGTGGTGCGGTGTGGAGGTGATCGGTCTTTCCGGATCTGCCATGCCGACATGGATGAAGGCTCCCGGCTTTTCCATTACATAGTAAGCGAAGTCCTCTCCGCCTAATGAAATGGGAGCTTCCTTTACGTCGTAGCCAAGCTCTGCGGCAGCATCTGCGATAACATCTGCATATTCCGGAGTGTTGACGGTAGCCGGATAGCCGAGAGTTGTGGTCACATCACAGGTCAGGCCGTAGCCTTCGCAGATCCCCTTGCTGACAGAATGGATGTAATTAAAGATACGCTTGATCAGCTCATTGTTCAGTGTACGGATGTTTCCGCCCAGAGTGATGTTTTCCGGGATAATGTTCGGATACTGTCCGCCATTAATATAAGAAACAGTGAGAACACCGCTTTCTGTCGGGCTCTTTTTCTCCGGGAGCAGCTGGTTTAAGGCGCCTGCCAGCATACATGCAACCGGAACCGGGTTTTTGGCTTCGTGAGGTGAGCTTCCGTGTCCGCCCTTTCCGTTGACGGTGACCTCATATATGCCGATAGCGGCAGAGCTGACATTATGGCATACACTGATGGTTCCGAGAGGCTCGCTTGAGGAACAGTGGAGTCCGAAGATCATGTCCACTCCGTCTAAGGCACCGTCAGCACAGAGGGCCTTTGCACCGCCCGGAAGCTTTTCCTCGGCAGCCTGGAAAATAAATTTTACCTTACCCTTTACCAGCTCTTTATGAGAGGAGAGGATGGAGGCAAGAGAAAGAAGGCAGGCAGTATGGGTGTCATGTCCGCAGGCATGCATGACACCGGGAACCTTGGAGATATAAGGAAGATCGTTTTCTTCTTTGACAGGAAGGGCATCGATATCTGCACGGAAGGCGATGCAGGGGCCGGGCTCGCTTCCCTCAAGGATTCCTACCGTGCTGGTGCCGGTAATGTTTTCCTGAAGGCGGATCCCCATTTTTGTTAAGTTCTCACGAATAAATTCGGCAGTCTTATATTCTTCAAAGGAGAGCTCCGGATTCGCATGGAGATGGTGGCGGAATTCTTTCAGCTGATCTTCATGGGCATCGACAAGTTTTTTTACAATTTGATTCATGGCTTCGTTTCCTTTCGATTTAGTGATACTTCTATCTTAAAATATGTACGAAATTTGTCAAGATAAATGACAAAAGGAGGGTTTGAAATGATCGATCTGGATGGAATGTTATCCATTCCCTTTTTGAAAAAAACTGTTTTTACGGGAAGCCACGCGGGAATGCACTTTATGATCCGAAAAATAAAGGAGGAGGAAAAGGAGCAGGAGCAGCTTCAGGCGATAGTCTGGCCCGGGCCCTTCAGCTTTTCCGTAACAGAGGAGGAAAAAAAGACCTTCCGCGAATTTGAATTTAACGAGGAAGGTCTGAAAAAATCCATCGAATGGTTAAATGAGTATTACGAGAACACGTTCCGCAATCTTTATAAGGAAGATGGCCTTACGGTAAGATCCAGAAGAATATCGGAGAAATGATCGTTAAGCTCCTTGAGGATAAGGGGCCGTTTTTCCATAAGAAGCGGAAGCTGTTCCTCTGTGATCTGGAGCTTTGCTGCCCATATACGGTTTTCCAGCAGGCAGCCGGAGGCAGACTGCGGCAGTACACGGACACGGAAATCCTCAAAGCCCATGGCAGCAAGCGTCTGCTCTGCGTATTCCACATGCTTTAATATGGATAAGTCGATCTCGGTTCCTGTCGGGATTCTGGTAGCCAGACAGGCGTAGGCCGGCTTATTCCATGTAAAAAGTCCGGCGTTGCGGGAATATTCCCGGAGCGCCTTTTTTGTTATGCCGCAAAGACGCAGGGGAGAAAGAACCTGAAGCTCTTTTAAAGCTCTCATACCCGGGCGGTCTCCGGCATCGTCGGAGGCATTCGTTCCGTCAATGATCTCGGAATAACCATCCTTGGCGGCAGTCTTCAGGATATGGGAAAAAATTGAGTTTTTGCAGTAATAGCAGCGATCCTTTGGATTCTTCCGGATCGTTTCATTATCTAAAACATTGAGCGGCAGCACAGTCATAGGGACATTTAAGCGCTCGGCCAGCCGCTTGGCATCCTCCAGCTCAAAGGCAGGCTGAAAGGGAGAGGATGCATAGTAGGCGTGGAGCTTGCAGCCGCAGGTTTTAGCGGCATATAAAAGGTAAGCGGAATCTGTACCGCCGGAGAAGGCCAGTGCGAGGACGGGATGAGCGCGGAAAAATTCCTGCAGCGCATCCGGCACAAGCTGATCCGGGACAGGCTCGGCCGGGATTCCGGAAAACTCCTGCATATACGTTTCAATTTCAGAAAGCACTTCTTTGACATTTTTTGCTGTTTCCGGGTCGGTGAAGACGGTGCGGTCAAAGGGCATCCGATAATATCCCTGTGATTTGATGATCCGGATGCTTTCCGGATAGTTGATGTCAAAAACAAATCCCAGAAAATTTACCCAGTGATCCAGATAGGTCTGGCGGAGATTCTTGTTTACACAGCAGTGGTTTCGGATCGCTGAAAGGGCTAAGGGGCTTATTGTTTCTTTTGCGATCTGCTCCTCGGAAGCTCCTACAACATCCACCATGTCATCTGTGGCAAATACGCGGAAAATATCACATTTGTCAGCATCACGGATCAGTCTGCACAGGGTCAGACGTTCTTCTCCGTCCAAGGTGTATCTGTCAGATAAGACCGCCTCACTGATATGGAGCTTGTTGTGATTAGAGATCGCAGTTAGGATATTTTCTCTGTCGGTTTCGCAAAGGGCAGAAAGGATATTATTTTCCTGCAGCACACGGCAGCTTAATTCTGCGTGGTCGATGCTTTTATAATCTAAAAATGTGCCATATTGCTTCAGCTGTTCAAATCTGCCGATATCGTGAAACAGAGCACAGAGCAGTGCCATGTTTTTTGTATGCTCGGACAGACCCCGCATAGTGCAAAGCTGCTCCATGACCGAGACAACAGCGTCGGTGTGGGTGATCTTTAATGCGACCCGTCCGTCATGGATATTATAATGGGCGGCATAATCGTCGAATATTTTCTTATATGCAGCAAAGGAAAATGTCTGTTCCATAAATTCCCTCCTTATTTGCGCTTTAGTATACCATCATTTTGGTTCTGCGACAATAAGGAAAAAGGGCGCTGAAGCATGGATAACATCTAAGAGGAGGAGCGTGCCGAATAGATGACGGTTAAAAGTCCGACCGCGGAGATCACTGCGGTAAACAGATGGATCCGATTGATGGCTGTCTGTAAGGAGCCCGGATACATCCGGTAGATCGCACCGTAGACAGTGGCTGCACTCAGACCGGACAAGGAGTTAATAAAAGTGATCAGGGAGGTTCCGACGCCCAGATCCTGCGGCTTCAGGGTGGCTTGGGCGGCAGGAGTGACAGATACAGAGCGGAAGCTTTCTGCAATCCCGGTCACGCCGAGGGCAAGGATATAGACATAGATCGGCATCTGCGGTGTGGTAAAACAAAGAGGGATATAGGCAAGTGTGATAAGTCCCGTAGCCATTGCCATAGCAAACCACAGGTTTTTCCGGTCTTTTCCGATCCAGCTTCCGAAAAGTGCCGGAAAAAACATGGTCACGATAGTCCGGGGAAGCTGCAGGGAGCCGGAAGCAGCGGCAGAGGCCCTTAAGATCTGCTGAACAGCTACCGGTGCATAGGCATTCATGGCAGTCTGATAAAAGCAGCTGATGAACCCGATGACCAAAAGGAGCACATAGGAACGGTTTTTAAAAAGATATACGGGGATAATTGGGCCTTTCGCCCTGCCCTTTTTGTTCGGAGCTCCGGCGGCGATCAGAAGGATGCCGGGAAGAAGCGGAAGGGAAGGGAGCAGGATCGCTGCGCTAAGATATCCGGCATCTGCCATGGCGCCCAGCAGGATGCTGCCGCCAAAGCCGCCGATGGCGATCGCACTGGCGAGAAATCCCATAGCCCGCGGAACCTCCTTAGGCTCGTTGATCTCCCGAAGAAGAATGTAGGGAATGGACATTGCAGCCCCTTGGGCGGCCCCCAGAAGAAAACGGAGGATAAAAAACGGGAGGATCAAGCGGATGAAGCTCATACCGATGCTGCAAAGGATACAGAGAAGACCGGAGATGAGAACGAGCTTTCTCCGCCCAAACAGATCTCCGAGCCGGCCGCCGATGGGAGTCATGACGGAAAGGCCTAAGGATGCGAGAAGGGTTAAAAGGGAATAAGCTTCGGATGCATTCATTTCTGCAAGGATCGGCCCCTGAATAACGAAAAAGCCGACTCCGAACATGGTGATGGAAAGCATTAAGAGAATACACCCAGCGGTGACGGCATTTTTTTTCGATTTTGGGAGCGGTGTTAGGATACCGGATCCGGGAGTTGTATTTTCCATGGAGACCTCCTGAAATAATGATAATGATTTTTTATTAAAAGAAAAGCTGAGGGATAGTATGTGCAATCCCTCAGCTTTTAATCCGTTATTTCAGAAGTATAGATCAGTTGTAACGGTTAGTTTGTGATCGGAAATGTAATTTCCGCCTTAAACAGATCGCCGTCGATGGTGATCTGGAATTTTCCGCCCTGAAGGGTGGTAAGATCCTTTGCGATGGAAAGTCCGAGTCCGCTTCCCTCTGTTGTTCTTGAGGTATCACCACGGACAAAGCGTTCCGTCAGTTCATCCGGGCTGATGTTAAGCGGGGATGAGGATACGTTTTTGATCGAAAATACGACCTCGGAGCCCTGATCCTCGATCCCGACGTAGACGCGGGTGCCTTCCAGGGCATATTTAAAGGCATTATTGTAAAGATTTTCCAGCACGCGCCACAAACGCCGCCCATCGGCCTCGATCATGATGACCTCATTGGGGAGAGAGGTGACGATATCTAAGTGCCGGAGGGCATATTTTTCTTCAAACTCACCGTTTGTCTGCTGTACCAGCTCGACGATATCGATGTGGGCCATCTCCAGCTTGATATTTCCGGAGCTTGCTCTGGAGGCCTCCACAAGATCCTCTGTCAAGGTCTTCAGGCGCTGGGATTTCTGATCCAAGATCTCCAGATACCTCTGGATCGTAGGATCCTCAGGATGTTCTCTCTTGATCAGATCCACATAGTTGATGATAGAGGTAAGCGGTGTTTTGATATCGTGGGACACATTCGTGATCAGATCAGCCTTAAGCCGTTCACTTTTCACCTGCTCGGCAAGTGCTGTCTGAAGTCCGTCACTGATCCGGTTCAGTCCCTCTGCCAGCTTGGATTCAAGACTGAAGAAGCCGGACACCTCTACCTTGTAGTCGGTCTCTCCGGAGGCCAGCCGCTCGATGGTTTCGTAGATCCGGTCGGTCTGACGGGCGTTCGCATAAAGATAGAAGAAAACAGTCAGGTTTCCGGTTATCCAGATCACGCATCCGATCAGGAAG
>USQV01000033.1 GCA_900556965.1 uncultured Clostridium sp. | reverse complement strand
ATGATAGCCATGGTTCCCCAGGATGTACCTGTTGCAAACGCGATAAGTGCGGAGCATCCAAGAACAAGGATCGGGAGGAGGCCGGTCGGAATATTTCCGCCAACATATTTTGCAACGAAATCACCAAGACCTAAGCTCTTTGTGATGGAAGCAAGAGACCATGCCATAACAAGGATAGCACCTGTCATAGCCATAAGCTTAAGACCATCTACGATGGTGTTCATCGTTTCTTCAAAGGACATAATCTTTGTTACGAGAGCAAGAAGGATACCGGTAACGGCCATTCCGAAGGAGCCCCAGTAAAGAGCAAGCTGTGCATCACTGGCGTCGAGGATTGCCATAAGGCTGGAGCCTGTTCTATCCGGATTTACGGAACCTGTGTAGAGGATACCGCCGATAATGATAACGAATGCAACAACGATCGGGAAAACGAAGCAGCGGATCATCGGTTTTGTCTTTTTCGCTTCACCAAGCTCACTTCCTACATCAAGCATAGGTTTTGCACTCGGGCCGTTAAACTGTCCGGTTGTAAGAGCACGAACCTCTGCTTTTAACATTGGGCCGTAGTCTCGTCCGGTATACATCATCATACCTACGAAAATGAGGGTGAAGATAGAATACATGTTGAAGGGAAGCGCGCTGATATAAGCGCTGACAGGTGTAATACCTGTAATACCGGCAGCATCAAGACCCTGCCCGATCATACTGATCTGGTATGCGATCCAGTCAGAGATAAAAAATGCGGCAGCCGGAGCGGCAGTTGCATCAAGTACATAGGAAAATTTTTCAGAAGATATACGGTAATCTTTACAGATGTCACGGAATACGTTACCGTCAACGGCTGCGACCAGACAGTCATTTACGGAGCAAAGCATGCCAAGTCCCCATGTTCCGAGACAAACAGAACGTCTTTTTTTGAATCTTCTCTTTGCAGCCTCTGCCAGAGCGTAGCTGCCGCCGAGTCTCCAGATAAAGGCAATACCAACACCCATAAAAAGTGTAAAGAGGAGTAAAATTACATTGTCAGCCATATTCACAGCCATTGTGTCCAGAGAATAGGCAACTGCGCTTAACGGATTCCAGTTACAGATAACCAGAGCACCGGAGAAAAGTCCGGCGAACATGGCGAGAAGTACCTGCTTAGTCGCGAAACATAAGCTGATTGCAACGACCGGGGGTATCAATGCTAATATACCGTAGTTAACTTCCATACAAATTCCTCCTTTAGTTCTGCCCCGTATCCGGGAAATGATGCCGGCTGTTTTCCGAAGACTGCGGAACAGGCGTTAAATATTGATATTCTGAAATATAGCAATTTTTGTGCCGAATATCAAAATAAATAATATTTAAAGAGAAAAATACTTAACAAATCATACAAAACAAACTGTGCAAAATGCTCGCATTTATAGGAAAAGTAAATACAGGCAAAAGAACAAAAAAGAAAAATCTATAGTCGGAGGATGGGAGGAGAAGAAACCCCACTCTTTTCCGGAAGGGATCATTTATTGACACGTATTTGACAATTTATGGCAATACCATAAAGAGATCAGTCAACAATGTGGCAAACAGGAGCTATTTTTTTGTCTGCTCCTGTAAATGCCCGATCCGGCGGTATAGAGTACGCAGGCTGATATTTAACTCAGCAGCGATTCGCTTCTTCCCCTCCAGCGTGTAACCGTACTTTTCCAGAAGCTCACGAAGCCGATCTTCCTTATCGGAGCTGCCGGATGCGGCAGATTTTCCGCCGGAGGACGGATAAACTGCAGTTTCAGAACATATTCTCATGACCTCAGGGAAGTCACTTGGCATGAGAGTATCTGTTTCACAGAGATTAGCGGCATATTCAATTATATTCTGGAGCTGGCGCACATTTCCGGGCCAGTCAAAGTTCAAAAGGATCTCAGCGGCCTCCGGTGAGATGGAGGTAAGCGGAGTATTCATTTTCAGCTTCAGCTTCCGGATATAGTTTTCTGCTATGGGGATAATGTCATCCCGGCGGGTACGGAGGGACGGAAGCTTCAGATTGATCACATTGATCCGGTAAAACAGGTCGCTCCGAAATTTCTTTTCAGCGACCATATCATTCAGATCTCGGTTGGTGGCTGCGATGATCCTGATATCGAGATGGATCTTTTTGTTGGAGCCGACACGCTCTAACTCATATTCCTGCAGGATCCTTAAAAGCTTGGGCTGGGCAAATAGCGGCATCTCTCCGATCTCGTCCAAAAACAAAGTGCCGCCCTGGGCCATTTCGATCTTACCAAGCTTACCGCCCTTTTTCGCACCGGTGAAGGAGCCCTCCTCATAGCCGAAAAGCTCACTTTCAAACAGGCTTTCCGGAATGCTGGAGCAGTTGATCGCTACGAAGGGATACTTATTTCGATGGCTCTGCTCATGGATCGCCCGTGCGATCAGCTCCTTTCCGGTTCCGGTTTCTCCCGTGATAAGGACAGGCGAGGGGCTGTTTGCAATCCGGCGTATCATCCGCTGGACTTCCATGATCGCCGGACTTGTTCCTATAATGCCTTCAAAATATCGATTTTCTTTGGATAATTCCTTAAGATCGTCGGAGATACGGATAAAAAATCCGGTGATCTGTCCATCGACAAGAATAGCACGGGTGGAGATCTTTGTTGCCATGTTCGCAATCGTTACGCTCTTTTCAAACAGATCGTTTCCTTCCATGATACGTTTTACCACGGCGGACGGAAAGATCTGCCATAGGGAGGAGGAGGTGATATCACAAATCTTAAGCAGGTTTGCAGCCAGCTGGTTATACTGGAGGATAACACCATGGGCATCTGTCAGAAGAACAGGCTGTTCGCAGAGCTCCATAATGGGAATAAGATTGGAATCGAGATTTGCAGGTCCGCGTCCGCCTGAGATCGAAAGGATCTGGCCGCCGAACAGGTTTGCCATTTCTGTGATCGCATTCAGGTAAACCGAGGTGTTTTCGGATATGCGTCGCTGCCCCTCTTTGGTGAAGGAGGTGAAGGCAAGGACTCCGGCAACATTGGTATCGGCACGGATACAGCAGAGGATATCGATCGTTGACGGACAGTGCTCCTTAAAGCGGCAGCCGACACAGGAGGCCATCTCTCCCGGCGTATTGACAAGGACGCTTTCGTTTTCGATGACTTCCCGCAGAGAGGGAGTATGCACGGTTCGCCCCTTTTTCTTTAAATAGACAGGAGTGCAGAAAAAAAGCTGGCAATTGCTGTCAAATACTGCAACCTCTAACCGTAGGGAATTGCTTACAGCGGTGACAAAGCGTTCAACGGATGGCCGTATTTCTTCGAGATTTTTCATAATAAACCCCTTTCAGCGGAAAAAACTGAAACAATAGATTGATATCGGGGGCAAAAGCCCTCGATTTTGATGCCTGCGGATTGTTCCGTGCTACGCACTCCCACAATCCTATCCAATATTCGCATATCATGGGATTGGCATCATAGATTGGTGTGATTATAGCATAGACAATTTGGAAAGACAATGGAAAATGACAATAGTGGCAAAGAACATTGCCATTTGACAAAGCTGTGCCAAATGACATGGAATAGAAGCAAAAAATGACAATAAACTTTGAATTACAGATGGAATATAGGTGAAAAACAGGTGGAAAGAGGCGGGCGGGAAAATAAAAAATTCCTGTAATATAAGCATATTTTTGAAAAAAATGAATAAAAAATATAAATACATTTCGATTTGGCATGGGAATTGCTCAATAATAGGTCAGAACCATCTGACACCGGTGAAAGAGATGCCGGATAACATTAAAAACAGTATATTACTATCGCAAGGAGGAAAAATTATGTTAGTAAAGAAGGATCCGTTAAATTTAACAGGAAAAGTTGCGGTTATTACAGGAGGAAGCTCAGGAATCGGTCTTGGCGTAGTTGAACTGTTAAGCGCGTATGGCGCAAAGGTCGCCATGGTCGATGTCAGCCCCAAGGGAGAGGAAAAGGCAAAAGAGCTCCGTGATGCAGGACGTGACGTAACATTCTATCGTTGCGATGTAACCAATGAGGCAATGGTTGAGGAAACAGTAAAAGCAATCGTTGATACTTACGGAAGAATCGATATTTTACATAACAATGCAGGTGTTACGGTCAGAAAGACGATTGCAGATCTGAGCGAAAAGGAATGGGATTTCGTTCTCGATGTCGGACTTAAGGGATTATTCTTATTCTCCAAGCATGTAATTCCGGTAATGGCAGCAGCAGGCGGCGGCAGCATCATCAACACCGGTTCCGGCTGGGGCTTAAAGGGCGGAGATCAGGCAGCTGCTTATTGTGCGGTTAAGGGTGGTATCGTCAATGTGACAAGAGCAATGGCAATTGACCACGGCCCACAGAATATCCGTGTAAACAGTGTAAACCCGGGAGATACCGATACAGCAATGCTGCGTGATGAAGGAAGACAGACAGGCGTTGTTAAGGCCGGTGACGCACAGATGGATGATTACTTAAAGGATTGCGGAACTAGCAGACCGCTGGCAAGAATCGGTATGCCGGAAGATATCGCAAACGCAGTTCTGTTCCTTGCAAGTGATCTTGCAAGCTGGGTAACAGGTGCAGCTCTTGTCGTAGACGGCGGCGGAATCGCTTAATGCTTCGCCGATATGGCGTATCCGTCAAATGGATTCTGAACAATTTATAATCAAAATACAGGAGGAAAGAAACAGATGAAGGGATTTGAAAGCCATCCTTACATACCGAACTCAGTGCCGGATGTGCAGGAAGAAATGCTTAAGGAAATCGGGATGAGTTCCTTAGAAGAACTCCATAAAAACGTCCCGGAGCTTTTAAAGTTAAAAAATGAAATGAATCTTCCGGAGGCATTTGGCTCCGAATATGAATTAAGAAGACATGTAGAGCGTGTTCTTTCTAAAGACAGCGACTGCAAGAAAAATCTGAACTTCCTTGGCGCAGGCTGCTGGCAGCATTATGTTCCGGCTATCTGCGACGAGATCAACGGAAAAGGCGAATTTTTAACAGCCTACGGCGGAGAGCCTTATAACGATGAAGGCCGTTTCCAGTCCCTGTTTGAATATGAGAGTATGGTTGCAGAGCTTGTTGATATGGACGTAGTAAACGTACCGACTATGGACTGGGCACAGGCTGCGGCCACTACTGCACGCATGGCCCAGAGAATCACAGGCCGCAAGACACTTCTCGTACCGGAATATATGGATCCGGAAAAGAAAAAGGTGATCGAAAACTATGCGGAATGCTGTCTTGACCTTGTAGAAGTAAAATGTGACTGCATGGGACATCTTGATCTCGCAGATTTAAAATCCAAGATCAATGAGGATTCTATCGGCGTATACTTTGAGAACCCGGGTTATCTGGGCGTTATTGAGCCGAACGGACAGAAGATTTCTGACATGATCCATGAGGCAGGAGGCCTGAGTCTTGTCGGCGTAGATCCGATCTCTCTCGGCGTTCTGTCAACACCGCCGACTTACGGTGCGGATATCGTATGCGGAGATCTGCAGCCTCTTGGAATCCACATGTATTATGGCGGCGGTCAGTCCGGCTTTATGGCAACAAGAGATGAAGAAAAGTATGTAATGGAATTCCCGTCCCGTCTGTTCGGTATCGCACCGACCTCTGAGCCGGGCGAATATGGATTTGGTGATGTTGCTTATGACAGAACCTCTTTCGGACATCACAGAGAACATGGTAAGGAGTATGTAGGAACACAGTCCGCACTGTGGGGCATTACAGCCGGAGTATATCTGGCAACCATGGGACCGAAGGGAATGGAAGAAGTCGGAAAGATCATCATGGCTAACGCGCAGTATGCGGTAAAGAAATTAAATGAAATTCCGGGCGTGAAGGCAAATGCTCTGGGGTCCGCATTCTTTAAGGAATTCGTCGTTGATTTCACAGCAACAGGAAAGACGGTTGCCGAGATCAATAAGGCACTCCTTAAGGAAGGAGTTTTTGGTGGTAAAGACCTGTCCCGCGAATTCCCGAAGCTTGGACAGTCCGCACTTTACTGTGTAACAGAGATTCACACAAAAGAAGACATTGATACTTTAGCGGCAGCTCTTAAAGCAGTGCTGTAATGCAGAAAGGAATGATATCGTGAAAAGAATAGATAGATCATCGAAGGTTAGAACCGGTTTCCATCAGGCAAAATGGGACGAGCCGATCATTTATGAATTAAGCACTCCCGGTGAGCGCGGTATCCTGGTAGGTGAACCGGATAAAGAGATTGCCAAAGAAGTTGAAGGAGCTGCAGCAATTCCTGCCGGTATGGCCAGAAGCACAAAATTAAATCTTCCGGAAATGTCCCAGAGCCGTGTGCTCCGTCACTATTCCAGACTGGCTCAGCAGACGCTGGGGGCAGATGTGAACATCGAGATCGGACAGGGTACCTGTACGATGAAGTACAGCCCGAAGGTAAACGATCAGCTTGCAAACCTGATCCGCGAGTACCATCCGCTGCAGGATCCGGATACGGTTCAGGGTATTCTTAAGATCTTCCATGAAACAGATAAGTATATGTGCGAGATCTCTGGAATGGATCATTTCACCTTCCAGCCCAGCGGCGGTTCTCAGGGTATCCTGACCATGGCCTCCGTTATCCGCGCATACTTTAAAGATAAAGGTGAGGACAGAGATGAGATCATCACAACGATCTACTCTCATCCGTCTGATGCGGCTGCTCCTCATGTAGCAGGCTTTAAGATCATTTATTTACAGCCGGATCCAGAGACAGGTGTTCCGGATCTGGAGCAGTTAAAGGCAGCTTGCGGCCCGAAGACCGCCGGATATATCGTTGCGAACCCGGAGGATACCGGTGTATACAACGGTCATGTAAAGGAATTTGTAGATTACGTTCACTCTATCGGAGGTCTCTGTGCGTATGATCAGGCCAATGCTAACGGCCTTCTGGGTGTTACAAGAGCAAGAGATGCCGGATTTGATATCTGCTTCTTCAACCTTCATAAGACATTCTCCACACCTCACGGCTGCGGCGGCCCTGCCTGCGGCGCAACAGGTGTTCAGAAGGATCTTGTTAAGTATCTTCCAGCTCCGCTGGTAGGCTTCGACGGAGAAAAATATTTCTTCGATTATGAGAGCTGCAGCAACCCGTGTGCAGTAGGAAAGGTAAGAGAGTGGTACGGCGTTGCCGAGGTTGTATTAAAGGCATACTGCTGGATCCGCAGCCTTGGACCGAACGGCTTATATCAGGTTGCAAAGACAGCGGTTCTTAATAATAACTATCTGTTTAAGAAGCTGATGGAGCTTCCGGATGTTACCGCATACTATGAGAACGGCAACAACCAGAGAGTGGAGCAGGCACGTTATTCTCTGGAGAACTTAGAGAAGGCGACAGGAATCGGTACACTGGATATTCAGAGAAGAATGATGGACTTCGGTTTGCATTATTGGACATCCCACCATCCGTTCTATCTGCCTGAGCCGATGACACTGGAGCCGACAGAAACTCCTTCAAAGAAGGATATTGACGAATATATTGAAACCTTAAAGTATGTATTTAAGGAAGCACACGAGAATCCGGAGGTTATTAAGACTGCTCCGCACAGAAGTGTTACCCATCAGGTGGATGAGTCCAATATGGACGATCCGGCACAGTGGGCTCTTACATGGAAGGTTTACAACAGAAAATATACTGAATAAGTCTGAAATTTGCGAAATATGAAAAAAATAGGACTGATTATCAATCCGATCGCCGGCATGGGCGGGAGCGTCGGATTAAAAGGTACAGACAACGTCGCGGCGGAAGCTTTCCGCCGCACCGGATTTATTTG
>USQV01000032.1 GCA_900556965.1 uncultured Clostridium sp. | reverse complement strand
GGGCGATGCATTACACGGGTATTGATGCTCATGATGTATTCTCCTACCAGTCCGATAAAGAAGATCTGCACCGACCCTAAGAAGCATACTCCGATCAGGAGCGGGGCCATACCGGCGGCAAAGCGGTTCCAGTACAAAAGCTTCATGATAAGATAAGCGATCCCCACCACAAAGCTGATGGCACTGCAGAAGCCTCCAAAAAACGTAGCCAGCCGCAGTCCCGCTTTTGTGTAGGAGGTAAAGCTTAACATGGCTGCGTCATAGAGACGGTAAAAGTTGTTGTGAGTTTTTCCCGCACGGCGCTTCGGCTGCTCGTATGGGATCTCCTTTCTCTTAAAGCCCAGCTCCGCTACGATCCCCCGTAAAAACGGCGTCGGATCGTCCAGATTTCTGAGGACTTCGATAAATTTTCTGTCATACAGCCCGGAGCCGGTAAAGTGTTCGATCTGTTCTACATCGGAAAGCTTGCGGATCAGCTTGTAATAACAGCTTCTGAGCCAGTACATCAGCGGATTTTCCTTGCTGCTGGTCTTGATTCCGATCACGATCTTATATCCGTTTTCCCACTCATGAACATATTTGGGGATCAGCTCCACCGGATCTTGGAAATCTGCGACCATGGAGATCACGCAGTCTCCCGTAACCTGAAGGATACCGTAATACGGTGAATTGAACTGTCCGAAATTGCGGGCATTAAAAATTGCCTTGATCTTCGGATTTCCTGCACAGAGCTGTCTTAAAAGTGTTCTCGTGTTATCTCTGGAATCATTATCAATAAAAACAAGCTCATAATCATACATGGGAAGCTCGCGGGTAATGATGTCGATAACGGCCTCACTGATCGGAACCACATTGTCTTCCTCGTTGTAACATGGGATCAATACGCTGATTTTCTTCATTTCGTGTTTGTCTCTTTTCTTTATCTTAACCTTAACTTTTTCAATTGTAGCCAGAAATTCCGATTTGTCAATCCTTATCGTATTCCAATGTCCGTTTTATTCCCTCCGAAAAGGAAATTCCGGGCTTCCAGCCCGTCACGCGGCATATTTTTGAGATGTCGGGAATCAGATTGACCGCGCCTTCGGCATTTTCCTGCCGTGTGGCATAGGCCATGCTTCCTCTGCCGCCGCAAACCTCATGGATCTTTTCCACAAACTCCCTGAGGGGCCTCGTATCAGCTCCGGCCAGATTGTAAACCGGATTCTTTTCTGCAAGAAGGCGCTCCTTCGGAGCTTCTGCCAAGGCACACATTGCCCTTGCAAGATCCGTGATATAGATAAAATTCCATTTCTGGGTGCATGCCCCAAGGGACATTTCTCCGCCCGCACAAAATGTCCGCAGACAGGACTCCACCAGAGTCCACGGGTGATCTCCCGGCCCGTAGGCACTGAAGATCCGTACATGGATATAGGACATGTCAAGCTTTCGGCAGAGCTTCTCCCCCTGTTCTCTCATGGACAGCTTGGCCTCGCCGTAAAGTGAGCGGGGTTCACAGGAGGTCTCCTCGGTCATAAGCTCACCGTGCATCCCGTATTCTGCCTGAGATCCGGAAAAAATAAACCGGTCGCAGCCGAGGGCCTTTGCCGCAAGGATCGTATTCAAGGAATCGGTAAGATTCTTTTCCTGCAGTCCCCGGTCTGTCCTCGCCCCGCTTCCGGAGCCGCCCCAGCCAAAGTGAAAAAATACATCGCAGGGAGCCGGTATTTTCTCCGGCAGTTCTTCCGGAGCCGCCAGATCATTTTCAACAATGTGAAGTCTGCCCTCTTTAAGAGCTGCTTCGTTCTGCTTTGCAAGCAGCCCGGCTTTTTCAGAGTGAGGGCGCACGATGGCGTAAACCTCGTGGCCCTCATTCAACATTTCATATAAAGTAGCTGCGCCGACAAAGCTCGTGGCGCCTGTAAGTACCGCCTTCATTGATCTCTCCAATCCTTATTTCGGCTCTACCATGGGAATGATCATATTTTCGGCAAGCTCCTCCTCCGGAAGGAAGGGTGCCAGATCCTCTAACGGAACGGATACCATTGTGCCATCCGCCAGCATCTTTGCTGCTGCCTTCGGCTCAAAGTTCTGTTCCATATCCACAAAGATCTCACAGATCACCGGGCCGTCTGTTGCCAGTGTCTGCTCTACCGCTCCCGCCAGCTCGGAATTGTGGTGTGCCGCTACATAAGGATAGCCATAGGCCCACGCCAGCTTTTCCATAGATGGGAAGCTCAGATCTCCGCTGTCCACACCGATACCCACAAGCGGATCATGGAAATGGGTCTTCTGGGTCTGGCGGATGGAGTGGTATCCGCCGTTGTTGATCAGGAAGATCTTGATCGGCATATTGTTGTGGATGATCGTCTGCAGCTCCTGCAGGTTCATCTGAATGCTTCCGTCACCGGTCACTAAGATGATATCCTTTGTATGATCTGCCATGCAGGCACCGATCGCAGCCGGCAGGTCATAGCCCATAGAAGCGATCGCGGAATTGCTGATAAAACGCTGTCCCTTTTTCATCTCGTAGGCATGTCCGCCGACTACGCAGGCAGAGCCGTTTCCTACTACCGTGATCTGATCTTCCTCTACGCGGCGGCTGATCTCCTTGATCGCAGCGTATACGTTTGCCGGCTTGTCATCTCCCGCCTCGTAGTGCTTCGGAAGGACTACCGGATATTTTTCTTTCCATTTCTGACAGCGTGCTACCCACTGCTCTACCGCCTCTTTATCCTTCGGGCCGCCTTCGGAGGATACAGATTCTGTTTCCAGAACGATCTCCAGCTTTTCAAGAAGATCCTTGACATCGGCATGAACCGGCATATCAACATGAAGTGTTGGCTTCTTAAGCTCCTCTGCATCGATATCGCTGTAGATCACATAGGCCTCCCGCGCCCAAGTCGGATAATTATAACCCACCTGGCGGATGGAAAGACGGCTTCCGAGGGAAAGCACAAGATCACTGTTCTGTACGGCAAAGTTTCCGGGACGGTCTCCCATGTGTCCTGCACGTCCCACATAAAGCGGATGTGTATCATACATACAGTCGATGCTGTTCCAGCCTGTTACCACCGGGATGCCAAGCATATCCACAACTCTTGCAAATACGTCATAAGCTTTACCGATCCGGATGCCGTTTCCGGCATTGATCACCGGACGCTTTGCCTCTCTCACCTTTTTCAGAATCTCTCTTGCTGTGTCGAGAGAAACCGGCTCCGGAAGAAATTCCCGCGGCTCGCCCTTTCCGGCCTCATCCTCCGATATCATAGCAGCTTCGCCGTCCACTGTCTTTCCGGCACACAGCCCGCAGCCGTCGCAGCCGGCTTCATGCTGCGTCCATCCGGTTCCGCCGTTCTTATAATCCTCTGCATCAAAGCCCAGCAGCTTTTCTGTTTCCACATAAGCGCCCTGCACGTTTAACGGAATATCCAGCCAGCTCGGGCCGGGTCTTCCGGACTGTGCCAGATATAAAGCTTTTTCCAGACAATAGCGGATACGCATCGGGTCAAGCACCATCTCACTGTACTTCGTCATACAGCTGATGGATTTTACGATATCAAACTCCTGATCTCCCATTGCGCGGATCCCAAGTCCGGTGCTTCTTGCCGTTGTATCATAACGAACCTGTCCGGAAAGGATCAGCATTGGGATCGAATCCAGCCATCCGCCTACAACTCCTGTGATCGCATTTGTTCCTCCGGGGCCTGTCGTCACACATACGGCAGCAATTTTATTATGGATCCTTGCATAGCATTCGGCAGCGATGGCACATGCCTGCTCATGATGATTGAACGTACAGTGAAGGTTCGGTTCATGGCCAAGACCGTCATCTAAATGCATAGCCCCACCACCGGTAACCATAAATACATCGGAAATTCCTTCCTCTACAAGCTTCTTGGCAATGTAGTCCGAAACTTTCATTCTCATATTGAATTAACTCCTCTCTGACGCATAGCGCCTTCCCCAATCTCAAGTATATATAGTAGATATTTTACCACATCACGTCCTTTCAGTCCAGACATACATTTTAATTTCAGGATTGCCGAGGTTTTTATGTCTGAAGGGGACAGCCATATCCCTTTTGTCAGGCCCTTACATTTCTTCCAGCAACCTGCACTGGATTTCTGAGAGGACAGACTGCTATAATCAGCCTGTAAATTTAAGACACACACCTGTCATAACACAGGTATTTAAAAAAGGAGAGAAAAAATAATGAAAAAACAGACACGTTTCTTATCTGTTCTGACAGCGGCAGCATTTATGACGATTTTGCCGCAGGCGGCAGCCCAGTCCGCCATCCCGGTCGTTTACGGAAGTGAGTTTGGCTGGACCGAGGAGGACGGCCTGCGCGTTTATTATGATGAAGACGGCTATCTGACTACGGATTCCTGGCGAAAGGACGGGGAAGACTGGTATTACCTCGGAGAAGACGGACAGATCACAAAGAATGAAAAGATCGATGATTATTATGTGGGCTCTGACGGAAAAATGATTAAGAATGAATGGATCCGGCTGAGAAATGAGGAGGAGCTGGATTCCCCGGAAGCCCCTGCGGCTCACTGGTATTATTTTGGAAAAGACGGCAAGGCCTCTGTATCCAAATGGATGCGCTTAAATGAAAAGTGGTACTATTTTGACGGATCCGGGCACATGCTGACCGGAAAGACCGTGATCGACGGATCCACCTATTATCTCGGTGATGAGACAGACGGCGCCATGAAAACGGGCTGGCTCCGGCTGGAGGACAATGCCTCCGACCCGGGTGCATCGGAGAGCTGGTACTATTTCAATCCTGACGGAAAAATGGTGGAGACCCAGTATGACAAAAAGATCGACGGAAATTACTATACCTTTATCGACGGAAAAATGCAGACCGGATGGGTCAAAATGCCTGAGCTTTACCGGGAGGAGGCGATTCCCGCTGCCACAGGAAGCAATGCCACCGACACGGAAGCCGCTTCTCCTTCCGTTTCCGATTATCAGTATTACGGAGATGCAAAGGATGGAAAGCGGGCTGAGGGCTGGCGCATCATAGAAGGAATCCCCTCCATCCATGATACGGATGAGACTGCAACCTTCTACTTCCGCGGCGGAAGGGCAATCCATTCTGCAGTAAAGGGAAATTCACTGTTTACCATCAATTCAAAAAAATATGCCTTCAATGAGCTGGGAGAAATGCAGACCGGACGCACGGTGATCCATCTGGAAAACGGCGAGATCGCCAACTTCTGTTTCGGCGAGGACGGCGCCATGAAGACAGGAAAACAGGCTCTCTTTAATGAAGATACCGGAGAAACCGAAAACTGGTATTTCTATTCCGACGGTGAGCGGAAGGGACAGGGCTTCCACGGAATCCGCGATAACGTACTCTATGTATACGGAAAACGAAGCGAAGCTTCCTCCGGACTCCGCTATGCACCGGCAGAGCTTAACGGTACGACCTACCTTGTAAATACCACCGGCATGGTTCAGAAGGCCACCACCTCCTCTACGTCTTCCGAAAAGCCGGAGCTTGGCCGCGGCTTTAAGGATTTTAAGGATGCCGATGGAAAGATCTGGGTCGTTGACACAAACGGGATCGTAAGATAATCGATCCGGTCTGAGCTTCGATCAGATAAAACAAAGGATCCGGATGCCCGATTCCCTTTTGTGGAACCCGGCCCGGATCCCTTGTCAATTTTTTACTTTTCGACAATATAATGGTCAATCAGGCGATTTAACGTCACCCGCAGCTGGGTGATTACCTCCAGGAGCGTTTCATTCTCCGCACGAAGTCTTCGATTCTCCTGTTCCAGAGCGGCAACTCGTTTTCTGCTTCCCATCGTCTTGCCCCCTTCATTCCCGAATCCTATGGTATTATGTAATTCTAATACATTCTTTCGTAAAAAGGAAGGAAAATCAGACGCAATTTTCGACAATTTCCGTTATTTTGCCTCTGTTGCGCTATCGGTGGTTTCCTTTTCCGCAGCTTCAGCCTCCGTTGTTTCTTCCGCCGCGTTAAAAACGGCATTCTGGATCAGATACTGCACGGCAGCCTCGTTCTGGTACAGCTGCTTTGCCACGTCCTCACCATTCTTATTGATCATGTCCTCTGCGCTGGAATAGTAATATCTCTGTGCCGTTTCCTCTTTCTGCTCATCCGTTGCGGAAATGTTCTCACGCTTGATGATCTCGTCTAACACCATCTGCTTCTTTACCTGATTCTCCGCAATTTTCTTAAGATCCTCAACACTGCTCTGCATATATTTAAGCCCGGTCTCCAGATCGGCTCCGTACTGGGAGAAGCTCTGGGTGTAGTAATTCTTTAACTGCTCAAACATGGCATTCACCTTTTCGGAATCGCAGACAATGTCGGAATCTGCAATGATCTGCTCCAGCAGCTCATTTTCAGCCTCGGACATATAGTTTCCAAGCTCCATGCTCACAAGGCCGTTATATACTTCCTCCTTCAGATCCTCAAGGGTTGCGTCCGCGTTTCCGGTCACTCTCTGGGCAAGTGCGTCATCAATTTCTGTTTCTTCTCCGTTTTTGATCGCATTTAATGTCACATGGAAGACGACATCCTTTCCTGCCAGCTCTGCACTTTGGTAATTATCCGGGAATCTCAGGTTCAGATCCTTTTCCTCCCCTGCGCTCATGCCGATCACACCGTCTTCAAAGCCATCGATAAAGGTGTGGCTTCCGAGGACGAGATCATAGCCATCTGCGGTACCTCCCTGGAATGCTACTCCGTCCTTTGTGCCGACATAATCGATATTGGCAGTATCTCCTTCTCGAGCCGGACGTCCGGAAACAACAGCCGGATACTGGGCCTTAAGGCGCTTAAGCTCATCCTCCACCATAAGATCCGTTACCTCCTGCTTTGTTGCAGTCAGGGTCAGGCCCTTATAATTTCCCAGCTCGATACTGGCCTCTGTTTTTCCTGCTTCCGTTTTGTCTGATTCCGTTTTAGCGTTTTCTGTATTGCTGCCACTGCTCTTGCAGCCTGTCATTACCATTACTGCAGTCATTACTGCAAGTCCTGCTTTTATAAGATTTTTTTTCATGAATTGTTCCCTTTCGTTTTTTATTTCCATTTAGATCTCGTCCGGTTGATTCTACCATAATCTCCCGACAAAGAAAAGGTACTTTATAGAAATTTAACAGGACGGCACAGCCAGAGCCGCACCGTCCCGTAAGATCCTTATTTATAGAATGCCTTGAAGGCCTTGTATGTATTGTAGATATCTAACTTGGAAGCCAGCTCGAAGGGAGCGTGCATGGAAAGGATCGGCACACCCAGATCCACAACATCCACATCCATATGTGCCACAAACTGAGCGATCGTTCCGCCGCCACCGACATCAACGGCTCCTAACTCACCGGTTTGCCAGTGAACACCGTTTTCGTCCATGATCTTAATTACTTTTGTCATGGTCTCGGCGCTGGCGTCACTACTTCCGGATTTTCCTCTTGCTCCGGTATATTTTGTCAGAACACAGCCCTTATTGATATGGCTGGAGTTGTGTTCCTCGAAGGCAAAGGAAAATGTCGGATCGTAGGCAGCATTTACATCTGAAGACAGACATAAGGAGCTTCTTAAAACCGTCTTTAAGTCAGCATCCGCTGACTGACACAGATCCTCTACAACGTGAAGGACAAAATCGGAATTTAAGCCTGTTGTTCCGACAGATCCGATCTCCTCCTTATCGGCAAGGATCGTAAGAGTCGTATGAGTCGGGGCTGCTGTCTCAATCTCAGCCTTCAGTGCGGTATAGGCGCAGACACGGTCATCCTGGCCATAAGCTCCGACAAGGCTTCGATCCAGTCCGATATCCACTGCGTTATACGCCGGAACCTCT
>USQV01000031.1 GCA_900556965.1 uncultured Clostridium sp. | reverse complement strand
CTGACACCGGAATTCTTCACGGCGTTCCAGTCAATTTTCCCATTCCACTTGGACACATCGATTCCCATGGTGCCGGAACCAACTACCAGAGATCCGTCACTGGCAAAATTGTATTTTGCGCCCTGAATGACCTGTTCTCCGGTAACCTTGTTGCCATCCGCTGTAAAGAAATAAAGCTTTCCGTCCAGTGTCTGCCATCCGGTCACCATAGTTCCGTCTGACTTCATATAATAGTAGTGGCCGTCGACCTGAGCCCAGCCCCGGACGAGCCGTCCATCCTGCTGGAAGTAGTAGTAGGCGCCATCCATCTTGCGCCAGCCCGTTACCATAGAGCCGTTGCCCTTCATATAATAGTAGTCCGTTCCGATCCTGAGCCATCCGGTCACCATAGCTCCGTTTAAGAGATAATAGTAGTTTCCGTCGACCTGAGCCCATTCACTGGCCATTCTGCCGTCAGGCTTCATATAATACCATTTGTCATCGACTTGGATCCATCCCGTCTGCATCTGCCCGGTCTTAGGCAGAAGATAATAATATTCATTATCGAGGAGGAGCCAGCCCTTGTACTGGGTTCCGTCAGAATTCATATAGTACCAGCTCTGGCCATCGTTGATCCATCCGGTCTGCTTTACATAATTCTTGTAGTAGTACCATTGTCCGTTGATCAGACGCCAGCGGTCCGCCGGGAGCTTGGAATTGAGATCCTTAAAGGCAAAGTTGATATCCACATTTCCCGAGATTCCGTTGATCTGCCCCTCATTTGTAGCCTGCCATATAGCGGCGTTTGTATAGGAGGGCTTGGCATTGTAGCGAGCCACCCAAACATCGTAGGGAACCTTTGTCATGTCGATCTTGTTTGCCAGCCAGTAGTCATTGGTATACACCATCGGATAATATCCGGCATTCTCTATCTTTTTGCAGAAGCTGTTGATAATAGAAGAAAGCTGGGCCGGTGTCAGACCGTTCATCTCCGTTGCCTCAACATCAAGGACTACCGGATACGAGATCGGATAGTCCTTGATAAGGTTCAGGGCAAAATCCGCCTCTGCCTCCGCCATCTCTGTTGTTGTGGCATAAGAATAAAGATAAGCGCCGACCCGGAGCCCGGCGTTGTAGGCACCGGTGGCATTGACCTGAAAATAGGGATCCACATCATTATTATATCTGGTTCCCAGCATTACAAACTGCACATCGTCCGCAGCAACAGCATTCCAGTCGATGGACTGCTTCCAGTGGGAAACATCGATCCCACGGGAGGTGATCCCGGTAATTATGGAACCATCGCTTGCAAGATAAGAACCGTTGGCATTTCGCTCCCATGCAGCTGCAAAGGCAGGAACGGCCGGATACACGGCTAAGAAGGCCATGGAAAGGCTGAGAGCGGCGGCTGCCAGTCGTCGTCTGTACTTCATAGAGATCTCCCCCTGTATTAATGTATTCTTGCTTCCTATTTTACCACAGATTTTACCGGAAATGTGAGGCAAATCTGTATCATTTCTTTTGTGCCGGGCGTTACATGCCGATCATGAGAAATTCCGGGTTCGTTACGAGCTTTTTATAGTAGTCCTTTGCATAGCGGTACATTATAAGGGTGTAATCCCCAAATTCTTCCCCGAGACTGCTCTTGTATACAGCCCAGAGGCACCATAAAAATCCGCCGAGGGCAATATAAGAGTAGTAGACAAAGCGCTCCTCTGCCGTGACGGCATCTCCGAAATAAATGTGCAGGAGCTTTTCTACCTCCTCCTCATTATAATACGAATAGATCGCACACATGCTCACATCGATGATGGGATCGCACATTCCGGCGTACTCCCAGTCGATGAGACGGAGCCCACCGTCGGGTAAAAACAGGAAATTGTCGCATACGCTGTCGACATGGGATAACGTTTTTGGACGATTCAAATGCTCCAGACGGTCTAAAATTGTATTAATATGGGAGCGCACCTGATCATAATCCTCAAACAGCTGCTTTTCATATCCTGAGCATATCGATTCGTAAAAATCGATCCGTTCGCGGATATCAAAGGAGTGGTCAACACGGATCCGGGCATCATGCAGCTTATGGATCAGCTCCATAGAACGGCTCACATCCGACCAGTTCCTTGCATCCCCGTTTCGCGAGCCCTCATAATATTCCGAGATCTTATATCCCGTTTCCCCGTTAATATAGACAACATGCTCGGAAATATCGAGGGCTTTTACTGCATCATACACCGCCTTTTCCTGCTTTCGGTTGATCAAAAGATCCGTACCGGGGCCGGGGATCCGGCAGATATAGGAGCGGTCATTGGCTCGGAACAGGAAGGACTTATTCGTCATACCGGCCTTCAGGCAGCGGATATCCGTGATCTCGGATTCCGGAACATGGAGGACATCGGAAACAAGCTCCATAGCCGCGTTGTTGGAACGATTTACATAAGATTTATCGAAAACGCGGAGCTCCTCTAAATTTTCAAATTCGTAGACCTGATCTGACGGTTGCTTGTTGATATACATATCCGGCGCCGGGAAATTCCGGTATCCCGGCAGATGGTCAGAGACATTGCCGTTTAAAAGATCAGCCAGAACCTGCTCCCAGTACATCTGCTCCGTGCCCGGCGCACGATAATAGGCTTCTAGGATCGGGAAAAATTCCTCCGAAAACTCTCTGGAAAAATAGACCGGGCCGTACATGACCCATGAATCCGCTCCGCCGACCTGAACACCGGTCAGACGGCCCTTTTTATTACAGTCCAGACACCACTCGGAGGTATTCCCTTCCATATAAACAGAGGAGTACCACGCACCACATTCATAGGTGTGGTACATATTTCTGCGTAGCCAGTTGTCAGAGGAGAGAAGGTATGTATTCTTTCCTTTAAAACAGTCGCGGGCATGATAGACCGTAGTGAGGGTGTTTTTATTATGATATTCCGGGTTATAGAGCAGCTTTACGCTGTATTTGTCGATCAGATACTCAAACTTTTCCTTCAGATAGCCGACTACGATCGTAATATCCATGATCCCGGCCTCGTGAAGCTGCCGGATCTGCCGCTCGATCATTCTTTCCCCGAAGACCTCGAGAAGTCCCTTCGGCGTTTCAAAGGTCAGGGGGACAAAACGTGAGCCGAATCCGGCCGCTAAGATAACCGCACTGTCGACACGGTAATTCTGCAGAAGCTCGACTCCCTTTTTTAATAAGGAATATTCTCCTGATTCCGCATCCTGACAGATCAGCTCATCCTGAAGCGCTTCCCGGATCAGATGGTTGCAGGTTCCGAGGGAGAGTCCCATAGCCGCAGCCAGCTCCCGCTGTGTTGTTTTTTTCTTTTCATAGACGTTTCTGCAAAGCAGTCCGAATCGATCCATATTGAAAACCTCCGTAAGAGTCATTGATGATTGTAACAATTATGAAATACGATGTTCAAAACAAATAAAAATCAATAATACATGAACATTATACCACAACCATTTGGAATTGCAAGAGCCCAAAACATGCAGAATGTACCAATATCAATACAAAAATGGCTAAAAATAGCGGTTTCGTAAAAATTTCGTAAGAAAATAAACAGATAAAAGTTATGGAAATTCTTAAGAAACTATACTATAATGTGGTTGTATGAGAGGTACAGAATACGTAATGGAGATCAAAAACCTTACAATGCTTGTAAAATCTACAAAAATTGTAAAAAACTATTGATAAATTCCATTACAGGAAGTATAATGTCCTCGTAATGCAATTAGGAATTTCAAAAAAGTTTCAAAAAGAAAAAAAGGAGAGTGCATTAATTATGAGAAAGCAGACTAAGATTGCAGCAGTAGTTTCTGCAGCAGCTCTGTTAGCATTAGGCGCTTCCATCACATCTTTCGCAGCTTCCAAGGGAACATGGATGATGGTTGATGACGAGTGGTATTGCTACGACAAGAATGGCGATGTATACACAAATACTTTCTGCTCCAGCAATGGAAAAGAATACTACGTTGGTGATGACGGTGCAATCGTTACCTCCAGCTGGGTTGATTACGATGGTGAGTACTACTTCGTAAACTCCAGCGGTGCTAAGGTTACTAACGACTGGAGATTAACAGCTCCGATCGATGATGAGAACGGTGACGAGCAGTGGTTCTACTTCCAGTCTACTGGTAAGAGAGCAAACAACAAGAAGATCCTTTACAAGGGTCACACATACTACTTCGATGCAGACGGCAAGATGCTTACAGGCTGGGTAACAGCTGATGGTCAGGACGTTGTTAACGAAGAAAACAGCATCGATGCAGATAAGACCTTCTACTGCGACGAGACAGGTGCTCGTGTAGAAAAGGATTGGAAATATGTAACTGAACCGGCTACAGCTGACGATGATGCAGATGCAGACGAGTACTGGTATTACTTCAAATCCTCCGGTAATGTTGCTACTGGTAAGCAGAACAACGTTAAGGGACAGTCCTATATCTTCGGTACCGAGACCGATAATAAGGGACAGTTACTGACCGGATGGGTTGGCGGAAACGAAGACGCTGACAAGAAGATGCACTATGTAGAGATCGGCGGCGAGGACGACGCTAAACCGCTTACAGATGCAGAAGTAGAAGTTGCTTACTTTGCACCGATCGGCGGAGATTTCGATGGCCACGTAAAGAAGAATCAGTGGGCTCTTACATGGAAACCAACAGAGTACTATGATGAGGATGAGGATAACGATAAGTGGTACTACTGGCTTGATACGGACGGAAAAGTATTCGTTCCGGCAACTGGAACTTATGATGCTCTTGGCTACAAGTACGCATTAGGCGATGCAGCTCTTGAAATCAAGAACGGCGGCAACGCATATCAGATCACAAAGAAGAAGATCAACTCCAAGGATTACTTCTTCAACGAGGCGGGCGAGATGCTTTCCGAGTTCATCGATGTTCAGGATGTAGATTTAAATGGACATGATAAGCTTGCAATCGATAAGGGATTCTACTACCTTGGTGGCGGTTCTGATGGTTGCATGAAGACTGGTGCTCAGTCCATCAAGGATGACAACGGTGACGTTTACAAGTTCTACTTCGGAACAAAGGATAACAGCACAACTGGCGAAAAGAAGGGTGCCGGTATCACAGGTAACAAGAATAACAAGCTTTACTACGCGGGACACCTTGTAGCTGCTGAAGATTACAAGTATCAGCCGGTAGAGGTTAACGGACTTCTGTACGTTGTTAACCAGAATGGTTCCATCCAGCACAGCAATGTAGAGTACAAGGAAGATGGCGATATTCTTGTAGATATGAAGTCTACTAAGGAAAAACCGGTTAAGTTTATCAATGATACTAAGGATAGCGGTTATACTGTTTGGGATAAATATGCAGTTGATCCGACTACTGTAAGTAATGTAAAGATTTACGTTGATTACCTTGATCCGACAAAGGTTATGTCCTTCAAGGATTATAGCAAGGTAACTCCGAGCTCAAAGTAATTACCTTCGATAATTGTTCGATGCTCGAATAGAAATTCTAATTGCAAGACACGGACGGGGAATATTCCCCGTCCGTTTTTTTTACTTTATAGGAAAGACTGTTTTGCATTATAGTGCGAAAACGGTGATTCCCATAGAGCAAAAAGTGAGCAAAAAGTCTCTCCGGAATTGGGTGCTTTTCCTGCTTCTGAATGCAGCGGACGAACCGGAGAAAATTCAGGAAACCGGAGAAAATTCAGGAAATCAGGGACATTGACCAGAAGAAAAGCCGGAGAAGGAGCGGACGAATCGGAGAAAAAGTGGGAAATCAGGGACATTGACCAGAAGAAAACCCGGAGAAGAAGCGGACGAATCGGAGAAAAAGCAGGAAATCAGGGGCATTGCCTAGAAGAAAAGCCGGAGAAGGAGCGGACGAATCGGAGAAAAAGCCGGAAATCAGGAGCATTGACCAGAAGAAAACCCGGAGGAGAAGCGGACGAATCAAAGAAAAAGCAAGAAATCAGGGGCATTGCCCGAAAGAAAAGTCGAGGAAGAAGCGGACGAATCAGAGAAAAAGCCGGAAATCAGGGGCATTGCCCGAAAGAAAAGTCGAGGGAGGAGCGGACGAACCAGAGAAAAAGCAAGAAATCAGGGACATTGGCCAGAAGAAAAGCCGAGGAAGAAGCGGACGAATCAGAGAAAAAGTAGGAAATCAGGGGCATCGGTCAGTAAAGCTGAAGAATCACGCGCCAAGTCTCATGGGCGTTCGACTTAAACAATGATAATGGAGCAGAAGTATTTTTTTTCAGCGACGCCACTGATCGTAAAGAGAGATTTCCTGCTTGTGCTGTAGTGGAACTAACGCCCCGAAATACATTATTTTATATAAAAATGTGATTCCCATACACCAAAACACAAATGATTGTGTGATTGCGGTTGTAATTTTCGTGCATTTCGCATATAATGATGTCAAGTCGAAAGTTTTTTGCCACCGACAATACCGGATTGTTTCGCATTGCGTGCTCCTGCAATCCTCAAAAACCTTCGTAAAGTGTGAGGAGTGATCCTATGGAACGAGTTATCTTGAAAAAATTACTGGATTGGAAGAATTCTCCCTACCGTAAGCCTTTAATCTTGAAAGGCGTTCGTCAGGTGGGCAAGACTTGGATTCTGAAAGAGTTCGGCAGACGTTACTATGAAAATACAGCTTACTTTAACTTTGACGAAAATGAAGAATATAAGCAATTTTTTGAAACGACCAAGGATGTGAATCGGATTCTGCAAAACCTTATACTGGTAAGCGGTCAAAAGATAGTACCGGAAAAGACCCTTATCATTTTTGACGAGGTACAGGATTGTCCGAAAGTCATTAATTCCATGAAATATTTCTGTGAGAACGCACCGCAATACCATATTGCCTGCGCCGGTTCACTGCTGGGGATAGCTCTGGCGAAGCCTTCTTCCTTTCCGGTGGGCAAGGTCAATTTCATGCAGATTGACCCAATGACCTTTACTGAGTTTTTACTTGCCAACGGAGATGAAAATCTGGTGCAGTATCTGGAACAGGTGGACACTCTTGAACCGATTCCTGACGCCTTCTTTAATCCGCTATATGAGAAGCTGAAGATGTACTATGTCACCGGTGGTATGCCGGAGCCGGTGTTGATGTGGACGGAAGCACGGGATGTTTCTGCCATGCAGGAAGCACTGTCCGGAATCATTGGGGCCTATGAACGTGATTTTGCCAAGCATCCTGACCTCAGTGAATTCCCGAAAATCTCAATGATCTGGAGGTCGATTCCCTCCCAGTTAGCAAGGGAGAACAAGAAATTTATCTATAAGGTGGTCAAGGAAGGTGCACGAGCACGAGAGTATGAGGACGCACTGCAATGGCTGGTGGATGCCCGTCTGGTGCATAAAATTTATCGAAGCTCAGCTCCCGGTTTGCCGATAGCAGCCTACGATGATTTATCGGCTTTCAAAATCTATCTGGTGGATGTGGGACTGCTCCGCCGTCTGGCACAGCTGGCTCCCACGGCCTTTGGCGAAGGCAATCGCCTATTTACTGAATTTAAAGGCGCATTGACCGAAAACTTTGTGCTGCAGACTTTGATCACGCAGCTCGAAGTAATGCCTCGTTATTGGAACCAGACCAACCCGCCCTACGAAGTGGATTTCCTCATTCAGCGGGAAAATGATATTTTTCCTGTAGAAGTAAAATCCGAAGCCAACACCACCAGCAAGAGTATGAAAAAGTTCAAAGAACTGTTCCCCGATAAGGTAAAGCTCCGTATCCGTTTTTCTCTGGATAATTTGAAACTGGATGATGATGTGTTAAACATTCCGCTGTTTATGGCAGATCAAGCGGATAGATTGATCGGATTGGCATTGGAGCAGCTGCAGAAATAAGGGCAAAAAGTCCCGCCGGAATTGGGTGTTTTTTCTGTTTCTGAATGCAGCGGACGAATCAAAGAAAAAGCAAGAAATCAGGGGCATTGCCCGAAAGAAAAGCCGAGGAAGAAGCGGACGAATCAGAGAAAAAGCCGGAAATCAGGGGCATTGCCCGA
>USQV01000030.1 GCA_900556965.1 uncultured Clostridium sp. | reverse complement strand
TAGCGCGCCAGATTGTGGCTCTGGAGGCCCAGGGTTCGAATCCCTGTATCCACCCGATTTACCCCGTAGCTTATGGCTGCGGGGTTTTTCTTATAGAGCAAAAAAATCACCTTTCCGTTACAATAGAGTTGTTCAGTCACTATCGTAAGAAAGGTGATCTTTTATAGAGCAAGCTGGGCCAGCGGGATTCGAACCCTCGAATGCAGGAGTCAAAGTCCTGTGCCTTACCGCTTGGCGATGGCCCAAAGCATAACAAATGTATTTTACCATAGAGAAGTAAAAAATTCAATATAAAAAGCAAAGCAGTGAAATGAAAAATTTCAAGCCGGGCGGATATTCACCATCTGTTTTGCATTAAAGATCAATATACAGAGGGAATTGCAGTCAAGATGCATGAACAATATATTAGAATATTACAGAGGAGGCAGAGAAACGTGGTTGATTTAAAAGCAGAACAACAAGCCGAACGACAAGCCGAACAAGTAGACGATCAGAAAATTGACCAGAAAGATGAACTGAAAACGGATCAGAAAACAGATCAGGCTCAAGGGACAGATCGGATAAAGGCATACGGGGACAGGGCGAAGGCATTGTTTAAAGAAGGGTACAACTGTGCCCAGTCAGTAGTCCTTGCGTTTTCCGAGGAGATGGGGATGGATAAAGACACCGTGGCCCGCCTTTCCTCGTCCTTTGGAGGCGGTCTTGGAAGACTGCGGGAGGTGTGCGGCTGCGTAAGCGGCATGGCGATTGTCTGCGGGGCTCTGGAGGGCTATGCGAGCCCGAATGCAAAGGAAGCCAAGGCAGAACACTATGCACGCGTACAATCGCTTGCAGGGGCCTTTAAGGAGCATAACGGAAGCTATATCTGCCGCGAGCTTTTAAGCGGACTGAAGGTAGATAACGCTCCGATCCCGGAGGAACGGACAAAGGCCTATTATGAAAAGAGGCCGTGTTCTGAGCTTGTGGCCTGTGCGGCAGAGTTGCTGGCAGAACATTTTTACGGGTGAAAGATATTTCTGAGGCCGGATTTCTCCATGGTTCCTGAAATTCTTTCCGGAGCTGCCAATGGTAATCATGTGATTTACCTTAGAGCAATTGTTTTACATGCCTTTTTGTGTTAATAATATATTAGCCGAAAAGGCAAAAATAATATAAGGCGGTGTAGATATGAAAGTATTTATCAGTGCAGACATTGAGGGAATCGCGATCGCAGCGAGAAAAGAGGATTGTTCCATCGGCGGTTATGAGTATGAGCGTTATCGTCAGGAAATGACCCGTGAAGTAGTAGCTGCCTGCGAGGGTGCCCATGAGGCAGGAGCAGATCTTATCGTAGTAAGAGACGCCCACGGACCGGCGATCAGCATTTATCCGGAGGAGCTTCCGGAGTATGTAGAGCTGATCAGAAACTGGTCTACTGAGCCGAGACTGATGGTAGAAGGCGTTGATGAGACCTTTGATGCTGCAATGTTCGTAGGATATCACAATGCAGCAGGAACCGGAAGCAACGTTCTTTCCCATACGATCTCAATGAGCCGTGTCAACTATATAAAGATCAATGGAAAGCTTGCCTCTGAGTTCCTGATCTACAGCTATATGTGTGCATATTATGGGGTTCCGAGCGTACTGTTGGCAGGAGATAAGGGCTTATGTGAAGAAAGCCAGAGCTTACATCCGGGTCTTGTAACAGTTCCGGTATGTGAAGGTATCGGCGGAAGATCCCGCGGCATCAGCCCGAAATTAGCCTGGAAGCAGATCCGCGAGGGCGCTAAGAAGGCATTATCCCAGGATCTGAAAAAGCTGGTTATCGAGCCGCCGAAGAACGTGGAAGTGGAGATCGGATACAAGGAGCATGCACTTGCATATACAAAGAGCTTCTATCCGGGAGCGAAGTTAGTAGATCCGAAGACGATCTCTTTACAGGCAGCGGACTGGTATGAGGTAGGACGTTTCCTGTCAATGGTAGTAGCACAGTAGGTTCGACTTAAATTTAGATGAAATTTTCAGCAGGACAAAAAGGGAGCTGCCGCCTCCGATCAATGATCGTGAAGCGACAGCTCCTTTTCTATATGACTTGCTATACGCAAGTACTCACTGCTTATTGCTTTCCGCAATTAAAGCAGTCTGTCTGATCCGGTTAAATTAAAGGATTCCTGCCGGTAATGCCATACCAACACCAGGTCCGATCGGAAGACCGATAAGCATCCAGATAATCAGGAAAAGGATCCATGCGATCTGAAGCACGATGGACATCGGGATCATGTTTGCAATAAGAGTACCGATCTTAAGATCCGGAACGTACTTGGACTGAGCAACGCTGAGGATCATCCAGATGTATGCAGACATTGGTGTCCAGCAGTTAAACGGTGAGTCACCGATACGGTAGCACAGCTGAGTGAATCCCGGATGGAAGCCGAGAAGCATAAACATCGGAACGAAGATAGGAGCGAAAATTGCCCACTTCGCGGAACCGGAGGATACGAAAATATTAACAAAGGCGCAGAGGATGATGAATGCTACGCAGAGCGGAATGCCTGTGAAGCCAACAGCCTCTAAGAAATCAGCGCCTGCGATCGCAAGCAGTGTGCCGAGCTTTGTCCAGTTGAATAAGCCCTGGAACTGTCCGCAGAAGAAGCAGAACAGAACGTAGGAGCCCATAGCAGCCATCTGCTTGGACATTGCCTTGTTAACATCGGTTGTGTTCTTGAATGCACCGGATGTATAACCGTAAGCAAGACCGCAGATAGAGAACAGAACAAAAAGGATCGGGATAAGACCCTTAAGAAGCGGAGAACCAACGAATCCGCCGCCCTCTTTCTGTAACGGTCCGGCAAAGTAAAGAGCTGCAATGATGATAATGTAAACGATAGCAGTAATACCAGCAGCGTTAAGGCCCTTCTTCTGAGCCGGAGTAACCTCGTCGAGCTTTCCGGAATTTGCTCCTTCATATTTACCGAAACGCGGTTCGATCATATGTACGGAGCACCATCCGATCACGATAGCACAAAGGAATGTTGAAGCGATCATGAAGAACCAGTTACAGGTAGCATCGACCTGGAATGTTGTATCCGGGATGAAGGCGGTGATAGCCTGGTTTGTAAGGCCCTGTAACAGAGTATCTGTACCGGCGATCATCAGGTTAGCGGTAAATCCGGCCTGAGCACCTGCATAACCAACCATCATACCAACAACAGGATGCTTGTGAACGCCCATGTATACGATTGCTGCTAACGGCGGGATAACTACCATTGCAGTATCAGATGCGATGTTTCCGACCGTACCGATGAAAGCGATAACATACGGCACCATGCCGCCAGGAACGTTCTTTAACGAGCTGTTTAACATGGAAATCAGCATACCGGATTCCTCACAGATACCGATACCGAGGGACATTGTGATAACGAGTCCTAACGGAGCGAAGCCGGTAAAGTTCTTAACCATGTTATCAAGGAACCAGTGAAGGCCGTCTGTGGAAAACAGGTTGGAAGAAGTAACCACTTCTCCGGATGCCGGGTTAATGAGTGAAACACCGGTCAAAGTGAATATTGCACCGATGATGGCTGTAAATAAAAACAGCCAGCAGAACAGGATTGCCGGCGGCGGAAGCTTATTACAAACAGCTTCGATCCCACCGATCAGTTTGTCGACACGTGAAGTTTTCTTTACGGTCTCTTTTTCTTTCATGTGTACCCCTCCTATTAAAAAAATATGACAGTTGTATATCTCCTTAACTGTCTATGAGTATATCATACACTATAATCGTATTAAAATCCACTATTATTTTATAGATTTTTTATCATTTTTATACTATCGTTATAAATATATTAAATTTCAACTGGTAATTACTCACAAAACTTGCGCGAGATGAAAAAACATGCTAATATAGTACAACAGTTATTTACTATGAACGTGACAGGGGGGTGGCTATACATGTTTTTCGGAGGAGATTTTCAGGTATGGAAGCTGCATACGCTGCAGGATTATGTGACGTTTTTTCTTTTTGTGGCCTCCGGTATTCTTGTTTTTGTTCTGGTTGCAAAATATATGAATACCCAGCGGAATCACGAGGCTGCGGTGCGAAAGGTCACAAAACGTCTGAAGCGCCTTGCGAAAAGGCCGTCTAAGCTGTTCGTCAACGCATCGCTTCGCCTGCCGGGCGGTCAGAAGAATTTTGATGCAGTTCTTATGGATCGCAGCGGAATCTATCTGGTGAAGGCGTATGGCTGGGGGATCCGGATATACGGTACTCCGGAGGGAGCGTCATGGCGCAGAGAGGACGCAAAAAGAAAAGAGGAATTCCCTAATCCGCTTCCGGAATTGAAGGAGGGGGCAAAGGAGATCTGCAGCATGCTCGAGGAAAACGGGATCAAGGGCGTTAAGGTAATGCCGATGGTCGTTTTTGCAGACAATTACCAGATTCCGGAGCTGTATCTTGGGTATGGTTCTTTTTCGACCACCTATCAGGAATTAAAGAAGTGGTATAAGAAGCAGTCTGCGGTGAAAGAGGCCCAGTATGATTTTGATCGGGCTGTATCTATATTAAATGGGATCCAATAATAGAAAATAGTTTAGGAGGGGTTTGCAATGATCAACGAAAAGAGGCTGCTGGATACATTTATCGATTATATCCAGATCGACAGCGAGACAAAGAATGAAAAGGCTATGGGAGAAAGACTCGTTTCCGACCTTGAGGCACTTGGCCTTGAGGTACATACAGATAAAGCGGGTGAAGGCTTCGGATCAAACGGCTTTAATGTCCATGCGTTTTTTGAGGGTACGCTTCCGGGCGATCCGACGATCATGTGTGCCCACATGGATACTGTGGTTCCGGGTAACGGGATCAAACCGATCATCGAAGACGGTGTGATCCGGACAGACGGAAGCACGATCCTTGCCGGAGACGATAAATCCGGTATTGCAGCGATCATGGAAGCACTTAGAGTGATCAAGGAGAAGGAGCTTTTGCACAGAAGCGTGGATGTTTTGTTTACCATCGGTGAAGAAGGCGGAATGAACGGGGTAAAAAATATGGATCTCCCGATGATCCGTGGTAAAGAGGCAATGGTATTTGATGCGGGCGGAGATGTCGGAAAGATCCTCACCTGCGGGCCGGGACAGATCAAAATCTTCGCAACGATCATCGGCCGCTCCTCTCATGCCGGACTGGCTCCGGAGGCCGGGATCAGTGCGATCCAGGTTGCGGCAAAGGGAATCGCAAAGATGAATCTTTTGCGTATCGACGAGGAGACTACCTGCAACATCGGTACATTAAAAGCAGAATATGCGACAAACATCGTTCCGGAGAAGGCAGTGCTGATCGCCGAGGTACGAAGCAGAAATCTTGACAAGCTGAATGCTCAGGCAGCCCACATGAAACAGTGTCTGCAGGATGCCTGCGACGAGATGGGAGCTGCGCTTGAGATCGAGCTTAAAACAAACTATGTGAGCTTCAATGTTGACAATGAGGATGCTCTTGTAAAAAGAGTGTTTGATTCCTGCAATAGACTCGGCTTTAAGGCAGAAACAGAAAAAGGCGGCGGCGGAAGCGACGCTAATGTTATGGCACTTCACGGAATCAAACCGATCGTACTGGCAACCGGCATGACAAAGGTGCATACAACAAACGAGACCTTAAAGGTCGACGATCTGAATAAGTGTGCTGCGCTTGCACTTGATCTTATGACACATTAATGCGGCAGCAGAGCTATACCTTGGTGCGAAGCTTTTTCGCAGCCGACCCAGATGAGGCTGTCCCTTTCGGGGCAGCCCATTTTTCCGGAGGATAACCGAAAAATATCCGGAGGACAGCCGGAAAATAGCAGTAAAATAGCAGTAAGAAGAATCAGGAAAGCTTCAAATTAAGTTGGGAAGCTATCGAGAATTTAAGGAGGATCAAAGTTGAAACAGGGTATAATTAAATCGTCGCCGGTGCGGATTTTAGTGGTGGGATACTGCACAGTCATTTTGATCGGAACCATGCTGCTGTGTCTTCCGTTTGCCTCGGCAGATGGAGCGATGACGCCTTTGTCGGATTCGTTTTTTACGGCAACATCAGCGGCGTGCGTGACGGGGCTGATACGTTTTGACACATATACCCACTGGTCTCTGTTTGGACAGCTTGTGATCCTGCTCTTAATCCAGGTGGGCGGTCTGGGCTTCGTCACCATCAGCTTGTTTATGCATGTCCTTTCCAGACAGAAGATCGGGCTTTCCTCCCGGATCCTGATGCGGGAGGCGGTATCTGCACCCCAGGTCGGAGGCATCGTCCGAATGACAAAGTTTATCCTGCTCGGGACGCTGTTAATAGAGGGGATAGGAGCGGCTGCATTGGCCCTGTACTTTTGTCCCCGACTTGGTCTTGGAGAGGGGCTTTATTATTCCGCTTTTCATTCCATATCGGCATTTTGCAATGCCGGATTCGATCTGATGGGAAGAAACGGCGCTTTTTCCTCTCTTACGTCGGCAGCCTCTGACTGGTATGTCAATATCGTGATCATGCTGCTCATATTACTCGGAGGTCTTGGCTTCTTTGTCTGGCGTGATCTGCTGGAAACCAGAGGCCGCTGTTCTAAAATGAGAGTACAGACAAAGCTGGTGCTGGTGATGACAGCTATCCTGTTTTTGGGCGGCACTGTCGGCTTCCTGATTTTAGAGTATAATGGAAACGCATATCGGGGAATGGGAGCTTCGGATAAGCTTCTTGCCTCCATGTTCCAGTCGGTGACAATGCGTACAGCCGGTTTTAATACGGTGGATCTGGCAGCATTCTCAGAGGGCAGTATCCTTCTTATGATCTGCCTTATGCTGATCGGCGGCTCCACAGGCTCGACAGCGGGCGGAATGAAAATGACGACAGCAGCGGTGCTGGTGCTCAGTGTGATCTCGACCTTCAAACATAGAAAAAATATAGAATGCTTCGGCCGCAGACTGGAGGAGGACATAGCAAGGGCAGCGTCCTGCATTTTTATGATGTATCTGGTGCTGGTGATCAGTGCCACGATCATTATTTCGGCGATCGAAAGCCTGCCGGTGCTGTCGGTTCTGTTTGAAACAGTCTCGGCGGCGGCCACTGTCGGTCTGACGCTGGGGATCACACCGGAGCTTTCCATGGTATCCAAGCTTATCCTTGCGGCATTGATGATATTCGGCAGGGCCGGTTCTATGACCATGCTGTTGGCCTTTTCCTCCGACCACGTGCCGGTGGCATCAAAGCTGCCTCTGGAAAAGATCCAGATCGGGTAGAGAAAGCCGGAAAGACAAGCCGAAGGCAGAAACCAAAGCAGGAGTATGCGATGGAAGCATGCAGAAAGGGAAAATACATGAAATCAGTATTGATAATCGGTCTCGGCAGATTCGGACGCCACATGGCGATGAAGCTGCAGAAACAGGGAAATGATGTAATGGCTGTGGAACGGAACGAGGAGAGAGCAGATGAGCTGGCGCCCGCGATCCGCAACCTTCAGATCGGAGATGCAACGAATGAGGACTTTCTTCGTTCTCTCGGAGTCGGAAACTATGATCTTTGCGTGGTGGGAGTCGGTGATAGCTTTCAGACAGCCCTTGAGATCACGGTGCTTTTAAAGGATCTGGGAGCGAAGTATGTAGTGGCAAGAGCAACAAGAGATATATATAAGAAGCTTCTTCTCAGAAACGGAGCCGATCATGTGGTTTATGCAGAGCGGGAGGTGGCGGAACGTCTTGCTGTCCGCTACGGAACCGGAAACAGTGTGTTCGATTATGTGGAATTGACACCGGAGTATGGGATCTATGAGATCGGAATACCGGAAAAATGGATCGGCCACAGTATTCTGGAGCAGGAGGTACGGACGAGATATCATTTAAATATTCTGGCAGTAAAGCAGGGGCAGAGTATGTTTCCGATGCCGGGCCCGGATCATATATTTAATGCGGATCAAACGCTGATCGTTATGGGAAGCAATGACAACATAAAGGCACTGGCCAGATAAGGCGCTTAAGCAGCTTAGAGCTTGTCAGAAGCCAAAGTCAGATATTAAGATCAAACGCAAAAGAGCTCCCAAATGGGAGCTCTTTTTGCAAATACTAAAAAGGGGATGTATAGAACTAACGATTTATAGGAACCCCGGGAGGGTAAAATCCGGGGGATTATTGTTTGGCGGGTCCGACGGTGTATTGCGCGCTTAT
>USQV01000029.1 GCA_900556965.1 uncultured Clostridium sp. | reverse complement strand
GTTAAGACATCGCCCTTTCACGGCGGTAACACGAGTTCGAATCTCGTTGGGGTCACTAAATCAAAAATATTATGGCGCGATAGCCAAGCGGTAAGGCGTGGGTCTGCAACACCCTGATCACCGGTTCAAATCCGGTTCGCGCCTCTATAAAAATCTCAGAATCCTGAATTTTAGGATTCTGAGATTTTTTTGCATTATAAGAAGGTGCCGCAAGAGGAAGGAAAACCTACTTGCAGCACCTCGTAGATAATGATTACAGATAAATGATCTTCATGTGTAAAGTAAGAAGCTGAACCTACACATGTATGATAAACAGACCGAGCAGCATGCCCATTATAGTAGAGAAAGCCGGAAGCTTGCTGCGATACATAAGGATCGCCTGAGGAAGGATCTCACCAAATACAACATAGAGCATGGCTCCGCTGGCAAAACCGAGACTCAGTGCAAGTCCGAGACTGCCGATATCTCCGAGAAGATAACCGAGGAGCGCACCAATGATGGTCGGTGCTCCGGAAAGCGCTGTAACAAGGACTGCCTTTGACTTACTCATGCCGCCGCTGATAAGCGGTACGGAAACAGCCATTCCCTCAGGAATATTGTGGAGGCCGATAAGAATGGCAAGAATAAGCGCTGCACTTCCCATCACGCCGTTATTGCTGGCATAGGATGCACCGATCGTCATTCCCTCCGGTACATTATGAAGTGCAATGGCACTAGCCATAACAACACCCGCAACAAAAAGTGCAAGCTTGTTGTCTTTTTTGGCATAGTGCTGTTCAAGGTGGTCACTATGGATCAGCTCATCGAGGTCATCTGCTGTTTTTGGGTGAGATGCGTCGATGTGCGGAACCTCCGGGTTTGTTCCCCGATCGATGAGATAATTCAGAAAGAATATAATTATTACACCCGCAGCAGTGGAAAGGATGATAATCAGAATGTCTGCCTGTGTCTTGATCGCCTCTGTGATCAGATCAAAGCAGACAACACTGAGCATAACACCTCCCGCAAAGCTTAAAAGCAGGCTGACTGTCTGGTTGGAGTCTTTTTGCAATAATGCACCGATAATGCCTCCTAGTCCGGTACCGACGACACCTGCCAGAGTGGTTGTAATAATCAGGGTCTCAATTACACCCGTAAAAATCACTCCCCTTTTCTATTGTGTAGATTTTGCTGTGATAATTATAGACTTAATGATAAAAAAAATCAATGAAAGTCCGATAAAAGTCCGATAAAAGCTCGGAAAAAGGCGGTATATTCCGGTGTCCCGGGCATGCAAGTTTTCTTGACATAGAATAGTGCAGAGGCTATAATGGGCGTATGTATTCGGTTATGAGCAAGTAGCGAAGCGGATTGCGAATATCCGCTTGACGGATAGAGATCGGATCCGAGATAGGAATAACTAATTTGAGGAAATAGAAGGGAAAACAAGAATTATGGCACAGGATAATAAGAACAACATGACTCTGGAGAAAGCAACTGCAATGAAGACCTTAAGCAGTTCAAAAGAGCTCTATACACTGATCTCCTTATGCACAAAGCTTCCGTTTGTAATATGTGATCCGGAGACATTTGACGATGAAGTTCTTATGTATGAAAAAGAAGAAGACGTTAAGCGGGAGGGACAGAGATTTATCGATCAGAAGATCCCGCTTCAGATCGTGCGGGTCGACAATAAGCAGTTTTTAAATTTCTATGCCAACCTGTTCACTATGGGTGTCAACTGTGTGGTACTCAACGGATATATGCCGGGAGAATATAAGCTCCAGCTGTCGGAGATGGTCAGAAAGCCCGGACAGAACATGCCGAACGGGCAGCCATGGGTAGAGAATCCGGAGCTTTATCTGACTGCGGTTTATTTTATGCAGGAGATCCGCAGGATGAAGATTACAGAGGAGACCCAGCTCTCAGATGAGCTGAAGGAGATGCAGGAGGAGATCTTAGCACACTACAGCAAGGGTAAATTCATTGTTGCCTTTGATGATAAGAACGGGGTTCCGCTTTTAAAGCAGACAAACGGTGATGCCTACCAGCCGATCTTTACAGATGCTCTGGAGTTCAGCCGTTTTAACAAAGATAATAAGCTGAAGGGAGTTGTTGTAGAGGCTGCGAAGATCCCGTCGATCTTAGTGGCAGAAGCGAAGGGAGTTGTCGTTAATCCTTTCAATATCAATCTGCAGCTTCCGATCACAAGAAAACAGGCTCCAAAGACCACAGAGCCGGAAACGGGTGGAAATAAATGATAAAAATATGGAAAAAGCTCATGATCGCCGGAACAGCTGCCGCTCTCGCAGTTTGGCTGGTTCCTGTTTCAGCCATCGCTTCGGCAAAGGATGATGTCAACCGGCTTGTACCAGGTACGGTTATCAATGGGATCCCTGTATCCGGGATGACGCCACAGGATGCCAAATCCTACATGGAAGGTTTTTTTAATGGGAACTATACCCTGAAGCTTCAGGATAAAAATGGCAATAAAGAAACGATCCGTGATACGGATATCGGACTGGAAATGCAGGTTACAGGAGATATCGGCGCAGTCCTTACAGATCAGAATGCACGCGGACGCGAAAATGGCCCGGGAATCGACAACAAATATCAGGTTGATGCAAAAATGGTATACGATGAAGGACGTCTTGATGGCATCCTCTCCGAGCTTTCCTGCGTAAAAAACGGGACTCCGACAACCGATGCATACATCTCTGCCTACGAGGAGGGAAAGGACTTTTCGATTATCCCGGAGGTGCAGGGAACCGAGATCGATATGGACAGACTGAAGGAGGCCGTCAGAAACGCATTAGACAACCGCACGTCTCTTGTTTCTCTGGCAGATACCGGATGCTATAAGCAGGTTTCCGTAAAGTCAGATAATGAGGAATTAAACCGCCTGTGTTCCAATATGAACCGCTTTAAGGATGTAACAATAACGTATACCTTTGGGGATCAAAAGGAGCTGCTGGCGGGAACCGAGATCGCAAAATGGATCAACGGAGGAACCGGGACCGGAATGGCGATCGACGAGCAAAAAGCAGCTGCCTACATAAAAAGTCTGGCAGACAAATATGATACTTATGGAAAGCCCCACGTTTATAAAAGCACATCCGGCAGAGAAGTTACGATCAATGGGAATTATGGGTGGCAGATCAACCAGCAGGAGGAGCTGGTGGCTCTTAAAAACATGATCAATAACTGCAGCAGCCAGACAAGAGAGCCGGCTTACTCCCAAACGGCCGCAAGCCGGAACGGCTACGATTTTGGAAATACGTATGTCGAGATCGATATGGGAGAACAGAAGCTTTACATGTATAAAGATGGTGAATGTATCGTGAACACCCCGATCGTGACGGGAAATGTGTCAAAGAACTATACAACACCGGAAGGACTGTATACCTTATATTATAAAGAGAGAAACCGTATTCTCAGAGGGCCGAAGCTGGCAGACGGGTCTTACTCCTATGAAAGCCCGGTTTCATACTGGATGCCATTTAACGGAGGCATCGGCCTCCATGATGCCACCTGGCGCGGAAAATTCGGAGGGACGATCTATAAGACGAATGGTTCTCATGGCTGTATCAATATGCCTCTTAATGCAGCGAAGACAGTTTATGAGAATGTATACAAGAATATTCCGATCCTCTGTTTTTACTAACAAGAATGGGTGTCCGCATTTGCGGGCACCTTCTGTATTAAAAGAGAACAGGCCGGATTCAGGAGAATGACAGAACAAAAGAGAGGTCAGGACGAGAATGGAAGATGACGAGAAAAGAATGCAAAAGGAATTTCTGAAGGCGATCGATGTACCCTATTCCTACAGTCTGGCGAAGCGTATGGAGGAAATAAAGAGTAACCCGGTGCTGGGATTCCGGACAGCAGGCTCTGCCGCAGAGCTTGCAACAGGAGAAATGCTGAAGAAGGAGATGGATTCCATCGGGCTTTCGGGTGTCAGAAAGGATCGGATCTGTCTGGATTCATGGGAGTTTGAAAAGGCGGTGCTTCGATACCGGGCCGGGGACGGAAAGCTGTGGGAATTTCAGCTTGGCGCCTACCAGACCCAGTTTGTTACGGAGGGCTTTCAGGAATTCCCATTGGTCTATGTCGGCAGAGGCGGAGAGCAGGATTATGAAAACCGGGATGTGACCGGCTGCCTTGTCATGGTGGACATTAACCAGAGAGAGGAATGGTGGATAAATTTTCCGGTCTATCAGGCTCATTTAAAGGGTGCGGCTGCCGTGATCGCTGTTCAGGACAATGGCTACGGAGAGATCGACGGAAAAGCACTCAATGCACAGGATATTGCAGGTCCGAGCGATGCCCCGGCCTTTTCCATGTCCAGAAATGATGCCCTGATCCTAAAGGAGGCTCTCAGAGAGAGCGAGAGGCTTACGGTGTCCTTTGATGCCAGCTCTAAGGTACGGGAAAATGCAGAAGCCTATAATGTCTGGGGGATAATACCGGGTGAAGCTGAGGAGATGATCCTTTTAAGTGCTCACTACGACTCCTATTTCGATGGCTTTCAGGATGATAACTGTGCTGTTGCCATGATGCTGGGAATTGCCCGTACTCTGCTTAAGATCGGCTATAAGCCGAAAAAAACACTTGCTTTCTGTGCAATGGCGGCAGAAGAATGGGGGATCATAAACTCCAAGTATGACTGGTCGACCGGAGCATGGCAGCAGGTATTTAAGATACACCCGGACTGGCCGGGCAAGGTGATCGCAAACCTGAATTTTGAGCTCCCGGCTTATGCCCATAACCGTTGGGATGCAGTCCGTTCCACCTACGAATATGAGGACTTCCTGAAAAGCTTTGTGGAAAAGCTTCCGCTTTCCGTAAAGGAGGTGTTCCCGGAGGGCTTTCATGTGCGCGCCCCGATAGAAACCTGGTCAGATGATTTCTCCATTGCGATCTCCGGGATCCCTTCAATGGTAAATGAATTCAGCAGTGCAGGCTTTATGGAAACACATTATCACTCTCAATTTGACCGGGATGAGTTCTATGATGAGGCGGTATTTCTTTTCCATCACCAGTTCTATGGTTTGCTGTTAATGGAATTTGACCGGCTTTCTGTTGCCCCTGTGAACCTTCAGAGGACATTCCGCGCCCTGCGTGACAGTCTGCGCCCGGTAACAGGGAAAGAGGATGATGAGGCGATAAAGGAGCTTTTAAAGCGTCTGGATGCAGGAGAGGAGCTTGCCGGGGAAGTATATGAGCATGTTAAAGAGAGGAACAGAACTGGATGTCCCTCTAAGGAGCTTCAAAGCCGGCTTTTGTATCTGTTTAAAAAGGCTCAGGATTATTTTGTCCGCCTCAACTGGCATGATGAGGTATTATTCCCTCATGAAGCGGCCCAAAGCAATCTGAGGCATCTGGGGGAGGCTGTGCGCTGCCTTGAAAGGCAGGAAACAGAGAAAGCGCTGGATTCACTTTATCAGGTGGATAATAATCAGTATGCGTTCCAGTTTGATGAGGAGGTATACCGTTATTTTACGGAATACGTTCTGAAGCAGGACAAAGACCGGCTTCAGTGGGGAGCCGGAAGGATCGTTCATCATCTGGATCTTTCCGATGTGATCCGAAGTCTGAAAAAGAAGGTAAAGTGCGGGATCGGAGATGTCTCAGACGAGCTTACACAGCTTCAGACGATGGAAGCACAGGCATTGGCCTGCTTTGATGATGATGTACGTTATATGATACAGGCTGTGGATACCCTGATCGATGGCCTGAAAATAGCGAAAGAGATGTAAGGAGAATATTTATGGTTAGCGATCAATTATATCGGGTGCAAAAAGAGGATCTGCCGAGATTTCAGAAAATGCTTACAGAGTGTTTTGCGGAGGATCCGTTATATCACACGTTGATTCCGGATCCGGAAACAAGAAAACGGCTGATGCCCGAATTATTTGAATGTGACTTAAATGAATTTTACGAGAACTGTGAGATCTTTTCTGACAGTCCGGAAATGAACGGACTTCTGGTCGTATCCGATGAGAGTGAAGAATATGATCCGATCCGGTTTTATCTGACGGAGGCGTGGGCCGGTCTGAAAACAGATGAATATCTGATCAAGGAAGATAAAAGCCTGAAAACGCTGTGGAATTTTGTTAGAGGGAGAGATTACCTGAATTCTCACTGGACAGCACAGCTTCATCAGGAAAATCGGCTACATATCATTTATCTTGCAGTAAGTCCGGAGGCACAGCACAGGGGGATCGCAGAAATCCTGATGGATGAGGTGATCCGGTATGCGGAGGAGCACCGTATGCTGATCTCTTTAGAGACTCATAATGAGAAAAATGTTTCCTTTTATGCTCATTTTGGATTTAAGGTATTCGGGATCGTTGAAAAGGATCTGGGACTGAAGCAGTATTGCCTGATCCGGGAACCGCAGCAGAATAAGAAATCGGAATAATAAGAGAAAAGATCCTCCGTATTGGCAGCCCGGAGGATCTTTTTGGAATCGGTTTAATCAGTCGTTTATTAGGGAAGAAATTTATCTCTGAACACGTCCGGAGCCATCTCCGCCTGCCAGCTTGTTTACTTCATCTACGGATACCATGTTCATGTCGCCTTCGATGGAGTGCTTTAAGCAGGAAGCTGCAACTGCAAATTCGATGGTGCTCTGGGAATCATATCCGTTTAAGCAGGCATAGATCAGACCGCCGCCAAAGCTGTCACCGCCGCCTACACGGTCAACGATATGCATTTTGTATTTCTTGCTGAAGAAATAGTCTGCTCCATCGTAAAGCATAGCGGACCAGTTGTTGTCGTTTGCGGAGAGGGATTCACGCAGAGTGATGGCAACCTTCTTAAAGCCGAAACGGTCAGCGAGCTGTTTTGCAACATCCTTATAGCCCTCGTGGTTTACTGTACCGGTTGTAACATCTGTGTTTGCAGCCTTGATGCCGAATACATCAGATGCATCTTCTTCGTTGGCAATGCAGACATCCACATATTTGCAGAGCTCACCCATCACCTCGCCGGCTTTTGCTTTGGACCAGAGCTTGTTTCTGTAGTTTAAGTCACAGGAAACCGTAAGGCCAAGCTCCTTTGCCTTCTTGCAGGCGGTAAGGCAGATACCTGCTACCGTATCATTGAGGGCCGGTGTAATACCGGTGAAGTGGAACCAGTCAGCGCCCGCAAAGATCTTTGCCCAGTCAAAATCCTCCGGAGCTGCTTCGGAAATTGCAGAATGAGCACGGTCATAGATGACCTTGGAGGGTCTCTGGGAAGCACCCTTTTCAAGGAAGTAGATGCCGACACGATCACCGCCGCGGGCGATGGAGGAGGTATCAACACCATATTTTCTTAATTCGTTTACTGCAGCCTGTCCGATCTCATGCTTCGGAAGCTTTGTAACGAATGCAGCATCCATTCCGTAGTTAGCGAGAGAAACAGCTACGTTTGCCTCGCCGCCGCCGTAGGTAGCGCCGAAGGAGGAAGCCTGAACGAAACGATAGTATCCCTCCGGAGCAAGACGGAGCATGATTTCACCAAATGTAATAATTCTCTTTGCCATGATAAGTTCTCCTTAATATATATTTCGATAATGAAACAGATTACTTCTGAACAAGATGTACTGCAAAACCGCCGATTTCGTTTTCTAGATAAATCGCGGTCAGCTTGTCACCCTTAAACTTTGCGGTTTCCTCAACAAACTTGTAGCCTAACATCTCAAGATAATTCTTCGCTCTCAGAACGGAATTTGTGGCTACTGCAATGTGTCCCTTAACGCCGCGGCCGCCGTTCTTCATACATTCAACGGCTGTACCGGCAAATACGGAGCTGTTGCCGACCTTCTTTGTGAAACCGAACAGAGAATCAAAGCCATCTGCTGTCTTCTCAGCCTCAGCCTCATTTTCGCAGTTGATTCCGATATGAGCAAGCTCAAAGCCAAGCATGGTCTGAACAGCCTCTTTTGTCATCTCGCGGATCTTGCCAAATTCTCCGGCTGCGATCAGATCTTTTTTAACCATCCAGCTTCCGCCGCAAGCAAGAATCTTGTCATAAGCGAGATAGGAGTTTAAATTCTTAGCGTTGATACCGCCGGTCGGCATAAACATCATCTTTGTATAAGCAGCAGCCATAGCCTTGATCATACCAAGTCCGCCTGCCTGCTCAGCCGGGAAGAACTTTACAACATCAAGTCCGAGAGAAACGGCGATCGCAACGTCGCTCGGGTTGCAGGTACCCGGTGTAACCGGAATTCCCTTGTCAACACAATATTTTACAACTACCGGATCAAG
>USQV01000028.1 GCA_900556965.1 uncultured Clostridium sp. | reverse complement strand
AAGCGTAGAACCTCCTGTGTTTATGCAGATTTAAGAAAGCTTTATGTAGAAGTAAGCGACTTAAAAGCGGCATAAACACAGGCAGATATCCAGCGGACTACCTGTAATGTGGAAACCAGTCGTATCCGGCGTGGAAAAAGTGCGTATCCGCACCAATTCTAAGTTACTGGCGTATCCGCCGATATTTAGTCTTGCCGCTTAAAGCGGCTGAGAAGCACGTGACTTTAGCCATGTGAGGTTCACTATTACATTTCTCTTACTTTCTATCAATTTTCTTACTTTTCCTTACTTTTTTCTCGTATTTGTTGTGTTTTCTGACATTTTCTGATATCTTAAACTTAACTAGTATTTGTCTCAGTCGAGAAGACTCCCACTGAGATAAACGCTCCACGAGGATGCACAGTGATTCTGTATGGAATATGTCAGCTTTGCTGACCAGAATCATGCGCCAAGTCTCACGGACGTTCGACTTGAACACAAGCAAACTTCAGCAGCCAGAAAGGAGTTACTATGGATTTGAATCATCTGATCATTCCTATCATCGTTGTCGTCATTTTTATTCTGCTTCTCGTCCTCCTCGCCTGTGGTTATGTGAAAGCTCCGCCGGATCAGGCTTATATTATTTCCGGCCTTAAGCATGACGCGAAGATCCTCATCGGACGTTCCGGAATCCGGATCCCGTTCTTTGAGCGGATGGACCGCCTGTATCTCGGACAGATGACTGTCGATATCAAGACGGAGCAGTCCGTTCCGACAAACGACTTTATCAATGTCAATGTAGATGCGGTTGCCAAGGTTCGCATCACCCCGTCCCAAGAAGGGATCCGTCTGGCAGCAAAGAACTTCTTAAATAAGAAACCGGAGGATATCACTTTAGATCTTCAGGATTCCCTGCAGGGTAACATGCGTGAGATCATCGGCACTCTTTCCTTAAAGGAGATCAATACCGACCGTGATTCCTTCTCCGATCAGGTTATGCTAAAGGCATCCAAGGACATGGATAAGCTGGGAATCGAGATCTTATCCTGTAATATCCAGAATGTTACCGATGATAATGGATTGATCCGGGATCTCGGTGCCGACAATACCTCAAAGATCAAGAAAGACGCCGCTATCGCAAAGGCCCAGGCGGATCGCGACATCGCTATCGCTCAAGCGGAGGCGAACAAATCTGCCAACGATGCCCGTGTGCTTTCGGAGACAGAGATTGCAGAGAAAAACAACGAGCTGGAGATCCGTAAATCCGAGCTGCAGAAGCACTCCGATACAAAGAAAGCAGAAGCAGATGCCGCGTATGAGATCCAGAAGCAGGAACAGGAAAAGACCATCCAGACAGCTACCGTAAATGCCCAGATCGCAAAGGCAGAGCGCGAAGCAGAGCTTAGGAAGCAGGAAGTTGCCGTACAACAGCAGCAATTAGACGCGGAAGTGAATAAAAAAGCGGACGCAGAACGCTACAAGGTCGAGCAGGAGGCGGCTGCAATGCTTGCCAAACGCCAGCGTGAGGCAGAAGCAAGAAAATATGAGTTAGAAAAGGAAGCCGAAGCCATGCGTGCAAAGGCAGATGCCACAAGATATCAGGCAGAACAGGAAGCGGCCGGTATCCGCGCCCGCGGTGAAGCGGAAGCGGCTGCAATCCAGGCAAAAGCCGTTGCGGAAGCAGAAGGTATGGAAAAGAAGGCGGAAGCTTACGCAAAGTACAATAACGCCGCCATTGTGGAAATGCTGGTAGGCATTATGCCGCAGATGGCTGCGGAGATCGCAAAGCCGTTGTCTGCCATCGACAAAGTCAATATTTACGGAACCGGCGGTGCCGGCGGTACAAACGGCAGCGGAGTCAGTGAGATCTCCGGAAACACGGCGGCTGTCATGCAGCAGGTATTTGACACCATGTCCGAGGCCACCGGTGTGGATTTCAGGGACATTCTGAAGGCACAGACGTATGATGCAAAGGTAAACCGGAACATCAATGTCAGCGGAATCACCGTTCCTTCCCCAGTCGATAAAGAATCCTCCAATCCGGCTGACGCAGCTGCCCCGATCGATCCAACTGCCTCTGTGGACACCGCTAATGATCTCCCGTCGACAAACGTTTAAGTCGAGCTTTGTGAGCCCACCACTTCCACTGAGGTGAATTTGCGATTCATCTCAGGAAATTCCATTAAAAAGGATGCCCGTCTCCGGTCGCGCAGCAGCAGACCCGGTGGTAGGCATCCTTTCTATATATTCCAACTCAATATTCGCATATCGTGGGATTATCATCCCACTTTTATGATTTGCTTCCATCCAGCGTGAACCAGAATTCTACGCCATTTTCCCAGTTTTTCACACCGTACTGTTGATGATGTGCGTCCATGATCGCTTTCACGATGGACAGTCCGATCCCGGTTCCTCCGTAGGCCCGCGTCCGTGCCTTATCTACCTTATAGAATTTGGTCCACAGATTAGGGATCGCTTCCTCCGGGATCGGAGTTCCGCTGTTAAAGACAGATACCCGGACGATTCCGTTTTCCCGGAGCATCCGGATCACGATCTTCTTCTCCCTACCGATATGATGGATCGCATTGCTCAGGTAATTGGTAACGACCTGCTCGATCTTAAATTCATCAGCCCATACATAAACAGGGCTCTGATCATCAAATTCCACTTGGATCTGATTCTGTTCCAGAAGGATCTTTGAGGCATTTACCACTCCGCGGATCAGCTCCGTCAGATCAAAACGGTCCATCACCGGCTTGTCATTTCCGCTTTCCAAAGATGAGAGTGTCAAAAGCTGCTTTACCATTTTGTTCATCTTGTCCGCCTCGTCCACGATAACATCACAGTAATAATCACGGCTTTCTTTTTCCTCTCCCATACCTTCCTGAAGTCCCTCTGCATATCCTTGGATCAAAGCGATCGGGGTTTTCAGCTCATGAGAGACATTTGCAATAAATTCCTTTCGCATTTCATCGATCTTTGTTTTCTCCTCGATATCCTTTGTGAGCTGATTATTGGCTGATTTCAGCTCTCCGATCGCCTCCTTCAATCTGTCTGCCAGCAGATTCATGCTATTTCCGAGCACGCGGATCTCCTCCGGATCCCGCTTTTCTGCCTCATATTTTACATCAAAATCAAGACCGGACATCTTTTCCGACAGATCTGACAAGCGATAGATGGATTTTGTCATGTGTCTTGCGACCACCGATACCACCACCAGACCGAACAGGATCACAATGATTCCGACATACGTTAGAAAACGGTTAGATAGAGCGACACTCTCCCACACATTAGAATACGGGATACTCATGATAAAGACCGTGCTGTTGTCGGAGAAAAAGCCCCAGCTCTCCAGATACATCGTGTTTCTCCATGGGTCAAAGCATTTCTGGACAGTGTAATTGTCATGCTTCTCAACAACCTCGGCCTGATTTTTCGCTTTTCCGAAAATGTACCGGTTCATACGATCCATCAGGAATCGGTCATCCTTCGCCGTTGAATAGACCGTGCTGTTTCTTGAAGCATTATCGATCATCAGGATCGATATATTGGACGTGTCGTTAAATTTGCGGACGATCTTATGGAGATTGCCCTCCGTCACGCTGCCGTCCTCCTCCTGCTCCCATTCCATAGCCTGATCGAAGGAAATCCCATTTTCATTATTGCTGAGGATCTGGGCATCAATGACCTCATAAGCTTCTTCTATCGTATCTACCTTCTGACTGATATAGAATCGTTCCAGATACCACCGGTTCACTCCCCAGACGATGGCCACCATGGCTACCATCAGGAAAACAAATGTAACAGTCAGGCGTGCACGCATGGTTTTCATCATCCATTCACCTCGAATTTATATCCCATTCCCCATATTGTCTTGATCAGGTCTCCCTTAGGCCCCAGCTTGCTTCTAAGCTTCTTTACATGGGTATCGATCGTTCTGGCATCTCCGAAGTAATCGTAATTCCATACATTATTGAGGATCTTCTCTCTGGACAGGGCCATCCCCTGATTTTCCATAAAGTAAGTCAAAAGCTCAAATTCTTTATTGCTCAGATCCACAGGATGTCCGTCTACAGTGGCCTCATGTGCATTCTTATCCACGCAGATCCCGGCAGCGCTCAATACCTCGCCGCTCCCCTGGGTGCCCCTTCTTAAGATCGCTTCGATCCTCGCGACTAAGATCTTCGGGCTGAAGGGCTTTGTAATGTATTCATCCACCCCCAGCTCAAAGCCCAGAAGCTCATCGCGTTCTTCTGACCGGGCTGTCAACATAATGATCGGAACCTTGGAATATTTACGGATTGTTCTGCATACCTCCCAGCCGTCCATTTTAGGCATCATAACATCCAAGAGCACAAGGCTGATATCCTTTTCCCTGAAAAATACATCGATCGCTTCTTCTCCGTCTCCTGCTTCCAGAACACGGTATCCCTTGATCGTTAAAAAATCTTTGACGAGCTTTCTCATTCTCTCCTCGTCGTCGACCATCAATACTTTTATTCCATCCATTTTTTATCCTCCAAAATATAGAACAATACGTGTGCATCACTGGCACGTTAATATTTTTTGTGCAAACTCCTTCTGATAAACTGCGAAGCAGTTATTAGGAAAAAATATCCCTGTTACTATCGGTTATATTTTAACAGATAATAACAGGGATTTCTATAAGTTCACGAACATTTCACAAAGGTCACGGGATTGGATTTTATCCAAGGAATCACGCGCCAAGTCTCACAGACCTTCGACTTGAACTATTCTTCTTCCTTCTTCTCAACGATCGCGATATCGAGATCCTCAAGCTGTTTCGGATCTACCGGCGCCGGAGCTTCCATCATAAGGCAGGAGGCATCCTTTACCTTCGGGAAAGCGATCACGTCGCGGATGCTGTCTGCGCCTACCATGAGCATAACAACACGATCTAAGCCGTATGCAAGACCTGCGTGCGGCGGTACTCCGTATTTGAAGGCATCGAGAAGGAAGCCAAACTGCTCTGTAGCCCTTTCTTTCGTAAAGCCGAGGACTTCAAACATCTTTTCCTGAATATCGTTCTGATGGATACGGACAGATCCGCCGCCAAGCTCAGTGCCGTTTAAAACGATATCGTAGGCCTTTGCACGGACTGCACCCGGATCAGTGTCGATTAACGGAAGGTCTTCCTCCATCGGCATCGTAAACGGATGATGCATTGCAACGAAACGATTTTCCTCCTCCGAATACTCTAAGAGCGGGAATTCGGTTACCCACAGGAATTTAAAGTCATCCTTCTTTAAAAGGTCTAACTGTCTTGCAAGCTCAAGACGGAGATTTCCTAATACATCAAATACAACTTTGTTTTTGTCTGCGGCAAAGAACAGAAGATCACCCGGCTTTCCGTCCATTGCCTTAACAAGGGCATCTAACTCCTCCTGCTGCATGAATTTTCCGAAGGAGCACTTGTAGGAGCCGTCTGCATGGATCGCAAGGTATGCAAGTCCCTTCGCTCCGAAGCCCTTTGCATATTCCACAAGAGCATCGATCTTCTTTCTCGGCATGTCTGCCAGTCCTTCGGCATTGATACCGCGGACAGAGCCGCCGTTTTCCAGTGCGCTCTTAAATACAACAAATTCACAGTCCTTAACTACATCGGAAACATTCTTTAATTCCATGCCGAAACGCATATCCGGTTTATCGGAGCCGAAACGATCCATAGCTTCACGCCATGTCATGCGAAGGATCGGAGTCTGAACATCAAAATTACAGATTTCTTTAAAGAGCTTCTTTAAGAGTCTCTCATTGACTTCGAGAACATCTTCAACGTCCACGAAGGATAATTCCATATCGATCTGGGTGAACTCCGGCTGACGGTCTGCACGCAGATCCTCATCACGGTAGCATCTGGCAAGCTGGAAGTAACGATCCATGCCGGAACACATCAGAAGCTGCTTTAATAACTGCGGAGACTGCGGAAGGGCATAAAATTCTCCTGGATGCACACGGCTCGGAACAAGATAGTCTCTTGCTCCCTCCGGTGTACTTTTAATAAGGGTCGGGGTCTCGATCTCAAGGAAGCCTTCATCTGCTAAAAACTGACGAACCATGGTTGCCACACGGCTTCTGATCATGATATTCTTCTGGAGATCCGGACGGCGCAGATCAAGATATCTGTATTTTAAACGCAGCTCCTCCTTTGTTTTGCTGTTCTCCTCAATGGGGAACGGCACAACCTCGGATTCGGAGAGAATCCTTAAGGAGTGTGCTCTCATCTCGATGGTGCCTGTCTTTAAATTCTGGTTTGCAGCTCCGGAACGCTTCTCCACGATTCCTGTTACTGCGATGGTAAACTCGCTGCGGAGACGCTCTGCCTTCTGGAAATTCTCTGTTCCGCAGTCGCTCTCCTCAAAAATGATCTGAATAATGCCGGAACGGTCACGCAGATCCGTAAAGATAATGCCGCCTTTATTTCTGCTTTTCTGAACCCATCCCATAAGGGTCAATTCCTGTCCAACGTTTGCCTCTGTAACTTCCGTACAGCGGCAGGAACGCTTTAAGCCTGCCATTGATTCTGCCATATTTTTCCTCCTGAAACAATCGGAACTTGAAACGTTCCAACTGAATTTATTGTGGTATAATTTCCGGTCTTAGTGCTTTAAATCCTCTTTATAGAATTCCTTAAATTCCGTATAACCCTCTTTTCCAAGCTGATCCTTCTGGAATTTTTTATTTTTATTCATCTGGGTCAGAAGGATCTCCTTACCTTCCGCACGGGCTGCCATAGCTTCCTTCATGATAGACGCCAGACGGGCCATGCCTGTACCCTTTTCAAACAACCATGCCTCTTTCCCCTTGCCGCTCGGTACGACAAAGCCGGCATCGAGAAGGATCGTAACGATTCTTTCAAAACCGATGGAGAAGCCGCAGGCAGGTGTATCCATACCTGTAAATTTGCCAATCATCTTATCATATCTTCCGCCTCCGGCTACGGAACCGCCAAAGCCTTCCATAGATACCTCAAAGATCGTTCCTGTATAGTATCCCATGCCGCGTACCAGTGTCGGGTCGAAAAGCAGGCCAAACTCTCCTGTGGAGACCTCTGTGACAGTGTCCATGATCTGAGCAAGGTTCTCTGCCGCACCATCCTCAAGGATGCCGGACAAGATCTCGCCCATCTTTCTCACACCGGCAGCATCAGCTGTTCCCTGTCCCATCAGCTCAAGGTATTTGTCCGCCATTGCTTCTGAATATCCGTTTTCCACCAGCTCCGCTTTTACACCATCTGTACCGATCTTATCCATTTTATCCACAGTGATAAATACCTTATCGATATCTTCCTCCGGGAAACCGCTGTATACAGCCATTGCTCTTAAAATCTTTCTGTCGTTGATGCGGACTTCAAATTTGTGATCCGGGCAGATCTTGGAGAGTGCCGTTGTCGTGGCAAGGATCAGTTCGATCTCTGCCTGATTTGTTGCGTCTCCGAGGATATCGATATCACACTGCATGAACTGTCTGAAACGTCCCTTCTGCGGGCGGTCAGCACGCCATACATTACCGATCTGAAGCGCCTTAAAGGGGGCGGAAAGAGCAGACGAATTGTTGGAGTAATATCTGGAGAGCGGAAGCGTCAGATCATAACGAAGCCCGCTGTCTGTCAGATCATTCTCTGTCTCCGCGGTTTCGAGATTCAGCTTCTCTCCGCGCTTTAACACCTTAAAGATCAGTTTTTCGTTGTCTCCGCCCTGCTTGCTTAAAAGATTTTCAATGTGCTCCACACAGGGAGTTTCAATTGCGGAAAAGCCAAAGCTTCTATATGTTTCCTTAATCTGGCTGAGAACATAGTCACGGATCTGCATCTCTGCCGGAAGGATATCCTTCATGCCGGTAACCGGCTTTTTCTTTAATGCCATTTTATTTCCTCTTTCTATTTCTTTCCGTTTTAGAGTCAAGTGGATATTCGCGATCCGCTTTGCTCGACCATAAGTTTACGACAGCCCCTCAAGCTTTTCAAGCATTTTTTGTTTTCTCTCGATCATTTCATCGATTCTGGAAATATACTGCTCAACATCCTTCACGTTTTCCACACGCTCTAAACGGTTTTCCTTCGGGAATATCACCTTCGTTGTAGTTCCTGCGCCGCAGGCCACGATGGTCTGACGCTCCTCCATGATCAGAATATTGTAGATGCATTCCTTATCCGGTGCCGCGTAACCGACGTTTTCAAAGTTTCCGGCCATGTTTTTCTGTCGGTACAGATAATACGGCACAAGTCCCATGGAACGGGCGCAGGATG
>USQV01000027.1 GCA_900556965.1 uncultured Clostridium sp. | reverse complement strand
GGCTTATCTGCCCGTCCTGTCTTTTGCGGCTTTCGCCCGTCAGGCCCCCGGTATGTAAAAGGTGCGGAAAAGAGATCCCGGATGCAGTCATGGAATACTGCAGAGATTGTATGGTACACAGCCACTCATTTGAATATGGGATCGCACTCCTGCATTATGATGAGACCAGCAGAAGGATCATGGCCCGGATCAAATACAACAATAAAAGGGAATATCTCGATTTTTTCGGAAAAGCAATAGCGGATGTGTATAAAAAAGCGATACGGCGGATGGGAGTGGATGTGATCGTCCCGGTTCCGATCCATAAGAGCCGGAGAAGAAAAAGAGGATTTAATCAGGCGGAGCTTTTCGCACGCGTGCTGGGAGAAGAATTGCAGCTCGCCGTCCGCACGGATATCCTTGTGCGTGACAGGCAGACCAGACCGCAGAAGGAGCTTTCTGCCGCCGACCGTCTGCGAAATCTTTCCGGGGCCTTTCGTGCCGGGCCGATTCCGGCAGATGCCCAAAGGATCCTGCTGGTGGATGATATCTATACGACCGGAAGCACGATCGAGGCATGTACGCGGAGTTTAAAGGAGGCAGGAGCACAGAAGGTATTTTTTGCCGTGATATGCATTACCGGCTGATACAAAAAAGAAACGCTTGACGTGATATATATTATGTGTTAAAATGGTCGGGCGAATGGAAGAACATAGGTCTTTTTTTTGTGCTTAAAATATAGATAGCAAAAGTATGAAGGAGAGGCCGCCTTACACAAAGAATTAAACGGAGGTGGAAGTCGTGCGCACAAAGATTACACTGGCATGTACAGAATGCAAACAGCGCAATTACAACATGACGAAGGATAAGAAAACTCATCCGGACCGCATGGAAACAAAGAAGTATTGCAGATTCTGCAAGAGACACACAATGCACAAAGAAACTAAGTAATCCGGCTTTGCAGAAGGACGTGAATTTATGGGAGAAACAGTAAGTAATGAGAAAGCCCCCAAAAAGGACTTTATCAAAGGCTTAAAAGCTGAATTCAACAAAATCATCTGGCCGGATAAGGATTCCCTCAGAAAGCAGTCTGTTGTGGTCATGATCGTAACAGTCCTCATGGGAATCACGATCGCAGTCCTTGATCTGATCATTAAATATGGTCTCAATATTATTATTGGGTAAGGATGAGGTGAAACTATGTCAGAAGCACAATGGTATGTAGTACACACGTATTCCGGATATGAGAATAAGGTCAAGGTCGATATTGAAAAAACGATCGAGAACAGGGGACTTCAGGATCAGATCTTAGAGGTTTCCGTTCCGCTGGAGGAAGTTATCGAGTTGAAGAACGGCGCCCAGAAGCAGGTCGAGCGCAAAATGTTTCCCGGCTATGTGCTGATCCACATGATCATGAACGATGATACATGGTATGTGGTTAGAAACACGAGAGGCGTGACTGGCTTTGTGGGACCGGGATCCAAACCGGTACCACTCAGCGAAGATGAGATGAGAAATCTTGGCTTTAAAGCAACCGGAGTAATCGTTGATTTTGCAGTCGGTGATACCATCGTGGTTACAGCCGGCGCATGGAAGGATACTGTAGGCGTTGTTAAAACAGTCAACGAAACGAAGCAGTCCCTTACAATCGACGTAGAAATGTTCGGCCGTGAAACACCGGTAGAACTGAATTTTTCTGAAGTGAAAAAGATGTAGATGAGACCGAAAAGGCCCACAGCTTGCTGTGTAAGCCGCAGAAGGTCGTTCGCACACTGTATACGGCAGCTTAGGCAGCCGTGTATCCGATAAGGCGAAGATGCACGCGTGGGAGGGAAATCCCCGACATTACCACATTATTTAGGAGGTGCCTAATTATGGCAAAGAAAGTAACAGGATATATCAAATTACAGATTCCGGCAGGAAAGGCTACACCAGCTCCGCCAGTTGGTCCGGCACTTGGACAGCATGGCGTTAATATCGTACAGTTCACAAAGGAATTCAATGCAAGAACTGCTGACCAGGGAGATATGATCATCCCGGTTGTTATCACAGTATATGCAGACAGAAGCTTCAGCTTCATCACAAAGACACCGCCGGCTGCTGTATTATTAAAGAAGGCTGCTAAGATCAAATCCGGTTCTGCAACCCCGAACAAGGCGAAGGTAGCTACTCTGTCCAGAGCAGAGGTTCAGAAGATCGCTGAATTAAAGATGCCGGATCTTAACGCTGCAAGCATTGAGGCTGCAACAAGCATGATCGCAGGAACCGCTCGTTCCATGGGTATCATTGTAGAGGATTAGTAACAAATACGTGGGAGGGAGCACTCCCGACAATACCACAGGAGGTTTTTTGAAATGAAAAGAGGAAAAAGATACGTAGAAGCGGCTAAAGCTATCGACCGCGCTACTCTTTATGATACAGCAGACGCTATCGCTTTAGTAAAGAAAGCTGCTGTTGCAAAATTCGATGAGACTATCGAGGCTCACTTAAGAACAGGCTGTGATGGCCGTCATGCTGACCAGCAGATCCGTGGTGCTGTTGTTCTGCCGCACGGAACAGGTAAGACAGTAAGAATCCTTGTTTTCGCAAAGGGACCGAAGGCTGACGAGGCTCAGGCTGCAGGTGCTGATTACGTTGGAGCAGAGGAATTAATTCCGAAGATCCAGAACGAAGGCTGGTTAGATTTCGATGTAGTTGTAGCTACACCGGATATGATGGGCGTTGTTGGTCGTCTTGGACGTGTACTCGGACCGAAGGGCTTAATGCCGAACCCGAAGGCTGGTACAGTTACAATGGATATCACAAAGGCTATCAACGAGATCAAAGCTGGTAAGATTGAGTACAGACTCGATAAGACAAACATTATCCACGTGCCAGTAGGTAAGGCTTCTTTCACAGAAGAACAGTTAGCGGACAACTTCCAGACGCTTATGGATGCAATCATGAAGGCAAAACCAAGCACAGTAAAGGGCGCTTACTTAAAGAGCGTAACTCTTACTTCCACAATGGGCCCGGGCGTAAAATTAAACGTAGCGAAGTTAATGAACTAATTTCCTTCCGCTGAGTTTAAAATCAGTCCGAGAAAGTGATTGACAATCCGGATAAATTATGTTAAAGTATTCGAGTATTGAATGCCGAAGACAGTAGGTGCCGTAAGGCGTAAGTTGAAAACACCTGCCGAGGAACATACAAAACTCACAAGCAGAATTTTGTAAACCTCTCTGTCCTCGCGATGGAGAGGTTTTCCTTGTTATAGATGCTGTGACGGCTTTACAATGCTAAAATAAAACAGGAGGTAAACCAATCATGGCAAAAGTTGAATTAAAGCAGCCAGTAGTAACTGAAATTGCTGAGCTTTTCGACGGAGCTGCTTCCGCAGTAGTTGTTGACTACCGTGGATTAACTGTTGAGCAGGATACTGCACTTCGTAAACAGTTAAGAGAAGCAGGTGTTACTTATAAAGTATATAAGAACACAATGATCCGCTTCGCAGCAAAGGGAACAGCTTTTGAAGCTCTTGAGCCGAATCTGGAAGGACCGACTGCTCTTGCAGTTTCCAAAACAGATGCTACAGCTCCGGCAAGAATCTTAGCTGAATTTGCTAAGAAGGCTGATAAGCTTGAATTAAAAGGCGGCGTAGTAGAAGGAACATACTATGATGCAAAGGCAATCAATGTGATCGCTTCTATCCCGTCCAGAGAGATCCTTCTTGGAAGACTTCTCGGAAGCATGCAGTCTCCGATCACCAACTTCGCACGCGTTCTCAACCAGATCGCAGAGAAGAAGGGCGAGTCCGCAGAGGCATAAGCCAAAAGCAGCGTAACGCTGCATAAATATTGAAGCATAAACGTGAAAATATAAAATTAATGGAGGTAAATAATAATGGCAAAGTTAACAACAGCTGAATTTATCGAAGCTATCAAGGAATTATCCGTATTAGAGTTAAACGAGTTAGTAAAAGCTTGTGAGGAAGAATTTGGTGTATCCGCAGCAGCAGGCGTTGTTGTAGCAGCAGGTCCGGCAGCAGCAGCTGAGGAAGAAAAGACAGAGTTCGACGTTGAGCTTACAGAGGTAGGCCCGAACAAGGTTAAAGTTATCAAGGTTGTTCGTGAAGTAACAGGTCTTGGTCTTAAGGAAGCTAAGGACGTTGTAGACGGTGCTCCGAAGGTTCTTAAGCAGGGCGCTTCCAAGGAAGAAGCTAACGACATCAAGACAAAGCTTGAGGCTGAAGGCGCTAAGATCACTCTTAAGTAATCTGTTTTTATACTTGGAATGTTTTGATCCGCAGGAAGGGAAACCATCCTGCGGATTTTTTATGTAACAGGAAATTCCGAAGAATTCCCTGTTACATAAAAAAGGCACTAACGTGCCAAAGATGCGCACTTACCCCACAACGCTTCCCGGCCTCATAAAATACTGGAAAGACGTCGGGGGATGTGTTAAAATGGATGGCATCAGGAGGAATAAGCTATGTTGAACGAACTGGTTATGCGTTATCCCGTTCTGGGGATCGTGCGGGATGACGTAAATAAGGCCTACAGTCTTCTGGAAGCCTGTTACGAAAACGGAGGAAAGCTTCTGATTGCCGGAAACGGCGGGAGTGCAGCGGATGCAGAGCACATCGTCGGAGAGCTGATGAAGGGCTTTGTGAAACGCCGTCCTCTGCCCAAGGAGCTGAAGCGTGCCCTGATCGATACAGATCCGATCCGGGGAAGTGAGCTTTCCGAAAAGCTTCAGCAGGGACTTCCGGCGATCGCACTGACGAACCACGCCGCATTGTCCAGTGCCTTTGCAAATGATGTGGACGGCATGCTTTCTTATGCCCAGCAGGTAAACGGGTATGGCAAAGAAGGAGATGTCTTTTTAGGTATCAGCACATCCGGAAATTCGGAAAATGTGATGTATGCAGCAGTTACGGCGAAGGCAAAGGGGATGAAGGTCATCGGACTGACCGGACGGGACGGCGGAAAGCTGGCAAAGCTGGCAGACGTGGCGATCGTGGTGCCGGAGCAGGAGACATATAAGATCCAAGAGCTTCACCTTCCGATCTACCATGCGCTCTGTCTGATGCTGGAGGATCATTTCTATGAGCTGTAGTACTACAATAGGAAGGAAACCCCGGATATGACAAGAAGGCGGGAATGGTTCTCACTGATCGTTCTGGCTATGGTGGTGATGCCATCGATCCTGATCGGCATCGGCCAGATCTATGTAACGGGAATAGACGGTGTGCGGCTATGCAGACCGGAGACAATAAAGCTGCTTTTAGAGATTGCAGCTTTATTTGTGTTGGAATTTTTCTGCATCCTTCTCCCGAAAAATAACCGAGCGAGGGCAATAGCGGCAGTGACTGCTGCGTCGTTTTTTGCATGGCTCCATCAGGTCTTACTTCCGCTCCTTCTTTCCGGGCTTTATGTTGCCGTTCTCATCCGCTGCGGAGCCGCCATACGGCGTGTAATCGACGGAAAGAAAAGATTTACGGAATACCACAGAAGTACATGTATGGTAGACCTGACGTTAGGCTGCGGCAGTGTGATCTTACTGTTCTGCCTTATGTCCCTTGTTGGGATCGGCGGGATTCCCTATACAAGGGCGGCGATCTTTCTTCTGACGGCAGCCACTTTTTTACCGGCAGTATCAGGCCGGGAAGAATGTAAAAGGATGCGGGAAAGAAGCCGGGTACTGTGGACAGCCAAAGAGGGCGGGCCATCCCTTCCGGCGGCGCTCCTTCTTGCGTTCATAATCTCCATGCTGCTTTTACAGGCGGGAAGAATGAATATCTGCGCGGATTACGATTCCCTCCATTACGGACTCCGCTCAGAGCATATTTTAAACGACGGCCGCGGGATCTATGAAAATATGGGCAGCATCAATGTGGTGTATACCTACTCGAAGGGGTTAGAGATCCTCCTGTTTCCACTCTCCGGACTCCCCTCCTACAGCTTTATCCTGAGCTTTCAGCTATGGATGACAGTTGGGATTCTGTGCGCCGCAGACGCGATCGTGGGCCTGTTCGCCAGACGGGAATGCGGGATCCTCTGTATGGCGATCCTTTCAAGTATTCCGGGGATCATGAATATGGGGATCACGGCTAAGACCGACTCGGCAACAGCCATGTTCCAGCTGTTCATGATATATTTCCTGCTTCTGTATGTAAAAAAGCAGAAAATGCTCCTTCTGGCAGCGGCAGGAAATGCGTTTTTCATGACGATGGTATTAAAGCCGACAGCGCTGGTATTTTCTACGATACTGGCTGGGACTGCCTTCGTATTTTTCCTTGTGACAAAGCGATTTAAGCTCTGTCTGCGGGAGCGTTTTCTGCTCTCGTGGATTCCTATGCTGTGCATGTGGGGGCTTGTTTGGCTGCGGACGTGGCGGCTGACGGGACTTCCGGTGACATCGGTATTCTACTCGGTGTGGGAGCGGCTGGGATTTGAGGTACGGTATCCCTTCCGTGTGGACACGCTTCCCGACAACGGAGGAGTCCTGCTTTCTTTAAGCGGGATCAAGCATCTGCTGAAGCGTCTGTACGGAGTGCTGCTGGCCCCGGTGGGAGATGATATGGCACATGTGAGGATCGCATGGGGAACCCCCTATCTGCTGATCTTTCTTGTCCTGTTCTGCCTCCCCCTGTTTGTACGCATGGATGGTATCAAAAAGAGAAATAAGGCACCCCTCTTATGCCTGATCTGCCTGTTTTTGGCTGATGGTGCCGTAAGCCTTGCTGCACTCTACCTTTTATGGCAGGTGGATGGAAATTATTTTATCCTTCTTTACACGCTGTCTGCTGTTTTGGCAGCGATCCTGATCTCAAAGATCTCCTTTAGGCCGTTTGCCTATTCGGTAATAAAGGTTCTAATCCCGGTGGCCTTATTTAATGTTTCCATTACGGCCGTAAGCAACTGGAGCGGGACCCTCGGACTGTCACCGGTGAAGCTGCTCCATATGGGCTATTACGATCACCGCGCAGAGGAAAAGATCAGGATGGAGCAGAGCGGAAACGGAAGGATATGGGAGCTGCTGGCTGAAGATGACAGGAATCGGGTCATCGTATTCGGAGAACAGCCGCGCATGCTTTTGTTCCCGTGCAATGCCCAGAGCTATACGGATATCGAAGGAAGCGGAGGAAACTTCCTGATTTCCGCAAGCCCAGAGGCGCTGGCGGCTTATCTGGAGTATGCACAGACGGATTATGCCTATTTTGGCAGCGGGTATTTAAAGCCCGGAACGGAAGCCTTCAGAAATGTTACAGAATTGATCCGGAAGGGATATCTGACGGATATCTATTATGAAAACGGAAATGGGCTGGCAAAGTTTGTGACAGAGCCTGAGCTTTCGAAAGCTTTGGGAGAGCTCGATACCTTTACCCGGAAATATTGGCCGGGTGAACAGCAGTAAGGGGAATTAACATGAATTTTCGAGAACGAGTAACGGCAGAATATGAAAAACGGAAGGGAGAGCTTCTGGTTTTTGTATTGCTCTTAGGTTTTGGCTTTTTTATTAATCGCGGCGTGGAGCTAAAGGGACTGTATATGGATGACCTGTATTTATGGTCCTGTTACGGTGAACAGAGTTTTCGGGAGTTCGTATTTCCGGTAGGAGGAACACGGTTCCGCTTTATATTCTATCTTGCGGCATGGCTGGAGCTATTGTTTCTCGGAGGTCATGTGGCCCTGATGGTTCCCTTCAATATTATCTTAAACAGCATTATTGCCTTCTGCCTGTATCGGATCGCAGCAAAGCTCAGCAGAGGAAGGTACGTGGTGAGCTTCTCCCTTGCAGCGGCATTTCTCCTTTCCAGACTGAGCTATTATCAGATCAGTCAGTTTTACGGTCTGATGGAGAGTCTGGCTCTTTGGGCGGCAGTCGGAATGCTGTATTTTCTGTATCGTTATATAAACGGTCGGAACCCCGGGGATTATCTGGCGGCAGACTTTTTGTACTTTACGGTGAGCTTTATCCATGAGCGGTATATGGCACTGTTCCCGCTCCTGCTTCTCGGGCTTATACTGGGGAAGACCGCACAGCCCCATTTAAAAAGAAGCCATAAAAGGGATAAGCTTTGGCCGCTGTTTCTTATCGCCATGGGAACCATGGCACTTATCCAGCTGATCCGTCTTATTATGATCGGAACCCTGCTGCCGGCAGGAACCGGCGGTACAGAGGTGTCGGATACATTCCATTTTATGGATGCGATCGGATACGCATGGGAGCAGGTTGGATATGTGTTCGGAATCAATACCGGCCCGGAGCATCTTTGCGGCATTCCCTTTCAGGAATCCTCCCGCCGGATCCGTATCCTCGTCCTGGCGGCGGATGGAGTGATCGGT
>USQV01000026.1 GCA_900556965.1 uncultured Clostridium sp. | reverse complement strand
TTATCCCTCCTGTCTATTTGGGCACAGCCATGCCACCAGACGCTTCATCAGACGGTCACAGACTGCGAGCACGATGATGATCCATCCCGTAAGAATGACCGGAATGGTAATCGGGGCAGTACAGACCTACGAATATTTTGAGATGATCCAGGATCGGATCCTCACCTTCGTTTCCGGGCACAGCCGTATAAGCTATGAGGCATTGAGGGCATTGATGCACAATACGAAAATGCTTACAAAGGATCTGGGAACGGTGCTTGTCGGAAAGGATGCGGTGGAAAAGGGACTGGTCGATCAGGTGGGCGGTATCCGTGATGCCCTGGATAAGCTTTACGAGATGATTGAGCGGTAAGGCAGATCGGGTGGCCGAACTCCTGGTTCTTTTTCAAGTTGCAATATACTTTCCGTTTGTGCTATAATACAAAAGTGGGCTTTTGCCCTTAGATTTAGATAGGGGGCTTTCGGTTTGGCTGGAAGTAGTAATGCAAGAAAAAAAACGACCGGGTCTGAAAAAAAGAGCAGCAGACCGGAAAAAGCAAGAACAGGAAACACAAAAACGGGAACGGCGAAAACGCGTGGGAGATCGGGAAGCACTGCACAAACAGAACCAAATAACGGACTGATTCAGTCTGAAGCTGTCATTCTTATATCCTTTGCCGCCTGCGTTTTTTTATTTCTCAGTAATTTCCATATCTGCGGCACGCTGGGAGATCTGTTCAGCAGTATGATGCTCGGCGTATTCGGCAGTATCGGATATGCAGCGCCTGTGCTTCTGTTTTTGGGATTTATTTTTTATGCTTCTAATAAAGGAAATATGCGTGCTGTCTACAAGATGCTGGCAGTAGAAGGTCTTTTGATCGCACTTTGCGGTTTGTTCCAGCTAATGTTCGGCGGCGGATATAAAGAGGGCCAGACATTGAAGGAGATCTATGATATGGCCGGCCGGAGCGGGCTTGGAGGAGGAATCATCGGTGGTATCCTTGTCCTGCTCTTACATAAGATCGTAGGAACCATCGGTGCTTATCTGGTGCTTCTTGTGCTTGGTATCATCAGCATGGTCTGTATTACGGAAAGATCCTTTGTTTCGGCGGTAAGACGAGGCAGCGGAAAAGCATATAATTTAGCAAAAGAGGACTACGGAAGAAGAAAGGAGCTCCGGGAAGAAAAGCGGGAAGAAAAGCAGCGCTTAAGAAGTGAACAGAAGGTTCAGGGTGTTGATCTGGCTTCTACGGATCTTTCAAAAACTCCGGCAATACCTGCTGCGGAACCCAAAATGCAGACAGAACCAGCACAGCAGGCATCACCCTTTAAGCCGGAGAATGCAAGAATGCCGGAAGCTTCGGAGATGGATCTTACAGACCACAGCAGTCCGAGCAAGGTGGAGAATACGGTTGAAGCACCTGTATCCAAAGAGGATCCGGCGGATGTCTTTCATGGTACGATCCTGCATAACGGGAAGGATTCCGATGATGATGTATTTATCAGCAGGAACAGCAGCGATTTTGATGCCATGGATGTCTTTAATAAAGAAAACTCAGAGCAGGACAATGACTACTGGCTCGATTCGGAGCTGGACTTTAAGGAAGACGCCTTTGACGATGATTGGGATGAAATACATGAACTAACAGAAAAGCAGGCAGCAGACATTCAAGACGAGAGAAACAGTCAAAGGGAAGCCGACAGTCAAAGCGAGGCAGTCACACAAAGCGAAGCTGACATTCAAAACGAGGCAGCTACGCAAAGGGAGGCAAAACCGCAATACGAGACTGATCTTCTGTCTGAAACAGACCTTCAAGACAGTGAAGTCATTGAAAGGGACGCATACAGTCAGTACGAAGCAGATGTTCCGGATGAGGCGGAGATCCCAAGGGTGGCGGCCACTCAAAGCGAGGCCCCTTCGGATCGAAAGAGAGTAGTGACAGCGACCGGAAAGATCATCGAAACGGATGCGGAGGAGATCCTTCGCCAAAAGACGGAAAAGAAAAAGGCGGAAGCGAAGGAAGACGCGGATGAGAGTGTTCTGAAGGAGATCAAAAAGACGGAGGAAAAACCCAAAAAGCCCTATGTGATCCCACCGCTTTCCCTGCTTAATAAGGGGCCGGAGCAGGTTTCCGGCCAGTCTGATAGAGAATACAGGGAAACTGCGATCAAGCTTCAGCAGACATTAAAGAATTTCGGCGTTGGTGTAACAGTGACGAATATCAGCTGCGGTCCGACGGTGACACGATATGAGCTTCACCCGGAGCAGGGAGTAAAGGTCAGCAAGATCCAGTCGCTGGCAGATGATATCAAGCTGAATCTTGCAGCCACCGATATCCGTATTGAGGCTCCGATCCCCGGAAAAGCGGCGGTGGGTATCGAGGTTCCGAATAAGACAAACAGCATCGTCTATCTGCGGGGCCTGTTAGAGAGCGAGGAGTTTAGAAAGCATCCCTCCAGACTGGCCTTCGTCGTCGGAAAGGATATCGGAGGGCAGACTATCGTTGCCGATCTGGCAAAGATGCCTCACCTTCTGATCGCCGGACAGACCGGATCCGGTAAATCAGTAGGGATTAACACAATGATCATGAGCCTGATCTACCGGTCTTCACCGGACGATGTGAAGCTGATCATGATCGATCCGAAGGTTGTAGAGCTTTCTGTTTATAACGGGATACCTCACCTTCTGATACCGGTCGTAACAGATCCGAAAAAAGCTGCCGGTGCCTTAAACTGGGCCGTAGCAGAAATGATGGAACGTTATAATAAATTTGCACAGGCCAACGTCCGCGATCTTAAGGGCTATAATGCAAGGATCAAGAGCATGGAGGAGGCAAAGGATGTTTCTCCGGAAAAGATCCCATCCAAGCTTCCTCAACTGGTTATCATTATTGATGAGCTTGCGGATCTTATGATGGTGGCGTCGGGAGAAGTAGAGGATGCCATTTGCCGTTTGGCCCAGCTTGCAAGAGCAGCCGGGATCCATCTTGTGATCGCAACACAGCGTCCTTCCGTCAACGTCATCACCGGCGTGATCAAGGCGAATGTACCTTCCCGTATCGCATTCTCTGTTGCCTCCGGTGTGGATTCCAGAACGATCCTTGACATGAACGGAGCGGAAAAGCTTCTGGGAAACGGTGACATGCTGTTTTATCCCTCCGGATATCCGAAACCAATCCGGGTTCAGGGAGCGTTTGTTTCCGATAATGAGGTGGCAAGTGTGACGGAATACATAAAGGAGCAGAACGATGACACCTGCTATAATAAGGAAATCGAGAAAAAGATGACTCTGGGTGCATCAGCAGGCGGCAGCGGCGGGGGAAGTGACAGAGATCTGCTGTTTACCGATGCGGGACGCTTTATCATCGAAAAGGATAAAGCTACCATAGGAATGCTTCAGCGTATGTTTAAGATCGGTTTTAACCGGGCAGCACGTATCATGGATCAGCTTGCCGAGGCCGGTGTGGTCGGCGAGGAGGAAGGCACGAAGCCGAGAAAGATCCTTATGTCGATGGAACAGTTTGAAGAACTGCTGGAATCCGGATATTAACGGATCCACAAGGGCAGGCCGTTTTTTGGCCTGCCGGGGCCAATGATCGAAATGCCCGAAAGGGGCCTTGAGATAAACGAACTATAACTTTCTTAACAAGAGGAGAGGTACTATGAAAACAGATATCGAAATCGCACAGGAAACTAAGATGCTTCCGATCCGGGAGGTTGCGGCTCAGTATGGTATTTCAGAGGATGATCTGGAGCTCTACGGAAAGTATAAGGCTAAAATTTCAAATGAGCTTTGGGAGGAGATCAAGGACAGACCGGACGGAAAGCTGGTTCTTGTTACTGCCATCAACCCGACTCCGGCAGGAGAAGGAAAAACAACAACCAGCATCGGTCTTGCACAGGCACTGACAAAAGCGGGAAAGACAGCAATGCTGGCACTTCGTGAACCATCCCTCGGGCCGTGTTTCGGAATTAAGGGCGGAGCAGCAGGCGGCGGATACGCTCAGGTTGTTCCGATGGAGGATCTGAACCTTCACTTTACCGGTGATTTCCATGCGATCACGACTGCGAACAACCTTCTTGCGGCTTTACTGGATAACCACATCCAGCAGGGAAATGCCCTCGGTATCGATACAAGACAGATCTTATGGAAGCGCTGCCTTGATATGAATGACCGTGTTCTCAGAAATATCGTAGTCGGCCTTGGCGCAAAGGGAGACGGCGTTGTCCGTGAGGATCACTTTGTAATTACGGTGGCATCGGAGATCATGGCGATCCTCTGCCTTGCCACAGACATGAAGGACCTTAAGGAACGTCTCGGAAGGATCGTTGTAGCCTATAACTTTGCCGGAGAGCCTGTTACGGCAAAGCAGTTAAATGCCGTCGGCTCCATGGCGGCTCTGCTTAAGGATGCCCTCAAGCCGAACCTGATCCAGACTCTTGAGCATACAGGTGCCCTTGTCCACGGCGGCCCCTTTGCCAACATTGCTCATGGCTGCAACAGCGTTATGGCAACAAGAACAGCCCTGAAGCTTGCTGATATTGCCGTTACAGAGGCAGGCTTTGGTGCGGATCTCGGCGCAGAGAAATTCTTTGATATCAAGTGCAGAAAGGCAGGACTTAAGCCGGATGCAGTTGTTCTGGTGGCTACTGTAAGAGCACTTAAGTACAACGGAGGCGTTCCGAAGGATCAGCTTGGCGTTGAAGATCTTGACGCACTTAAGAGGGGCATTGTTAATCTGGAGAAGCACATCGAAAATATCCAGAAGTATCATGTTCCGGTAGTTGTAACATTGAACTCCTTCCTTACTGACACACCGGCAGAGTATGAATTTATCAAAAACTTCTGCGAGGAGAGAGGCTGTGAATTTGCCCTGTCTGAGGTATGGGCAAAGGGCGGCGACGGCGGCATGGAGCTGGCGGAAAAGGTGATCAAAACATTGGAAACAAAAGAAAGCCATTTTGAGCCGCTTTATAAGGCTGAGCTTAGCATCAGTGAAAAAATTGAAACGATCGCGAAAGAGATCTACGGGGCCGGAAAGGTATCCTATTCTCCGGCAGCCAAGAAAGCCATCGCAAAGATTACAGACATGGGCTTTGGGGAGTTCCCGGTCTGCATGGCAAAAACGCAGTATTCCCTGTCTGATGACCAGACAAAGCTCGGACGTCCTGAGGGCTTTGATCTGACCGTCCGTGATGTATATGTAAGCGCCGGAGCAGGCTTTGTGGTTGCACTGACCGGTGCGATCATGACTATGCCGGGTCTTCCTAAGAAGCCGGCTGCTGACAATATCGATGTGGATGAAAACGGACGGATCACAGGACTGTTCTAACAAGAGTATGCAGGCGGATCTTCCGCCTGCTTTCAATTTCGCGTGTACCGGAGCCTTCGGTACTGCAGGAAAAGAGGGTTGAATATGAGAATTGGAGATTGGCTTACCAGACTTTCGTATACGCTTGCCCAGGGCAGTCTGGACACGCAGGTTGAGGAAGTGATCTATGACTCCAGAAAGGCGTGCCCAGCCTCTGTATTTGTATGCATAAAGGGAAGTGTCAGGGATTCCCATGACTTTATCCCGGATGTGCTTCGCGCCGGCTGCCGTGTACTGGTGACAGAGCGTCCGGTCTCTGTTATGGAGAATGTGACTGTTATCATTGTGAAAAACGGGAGAGAGGCTCTGGCAGAGTTATCGGCTGCAAGATTTGGATATCCGGCTGAAAAGCTTCTGACCATCGGAATAACCGGAACAAAGGGGAAGACCACAACGAGCTATATGGTAAAAACCATACTGGAAGCATCGGGAAAGAGAGTCGGGCTTATCGGTACGAATGGCGCCATCATAGACGGCAAAAAGTACCCCACTGCTAATACAACGCCGGAATCGTATGTGGTACAGGAGTATTTCTCTAAAATGGTGGAGGCCGGCTGTAACTGTATGGTAATGGAGGTGTCCTCCCAGGCGCTGATGCTTCACCGGGTCGGCGGGATCAAGTTTGATCTCGGGCTGTTTACGAATATTTCTCCGGATCATATCGGCCCGAAGGAACATGAGAGCTTTGATGAGTATCTGTATTATAAATCCAGACTTCTCACGGTATGTAAAACAGGCATCGTAAACAGGGACATGGATCATTATGATGAGGTGATCCGTGATGCGTCCTGTAAGCTCTTTACTTATGGACTGGAGCGGGAGGCCGATTTTTATGGAGATGGGATCCATTATGCAAAGGATCATGATTTCGTTGGGATCGAATTTGACATTCACGGCGGTATGAACGGAAGGGTGCGGGTCGGAATGCCTGGAAGATTCAATGCAGATAATGCACTGGCTGCCCTTTCTGTCTGTGCCCTTGCCCTTAAGAATGAAAATGTGGAGGAAGCCGTTCTTAGAAATGCCCTCGAAAACATCCGGGTAGACGGTCGTATGGAGATCGCTTATGTTTCTAAAAAATGCAGTGTGATCGTTGATTATGCCCACAATGCAGTCAGCATGGAGAGCCTTCTTACAACCCTCAGGGATTATAAACCGAAACGTCTTGTATGCGTTTTTGGCTGCGGAGGAAACCGGGCGAAGGAAAGACGGTATTCCATGGGAGAGATTGGAGGTCGGTTGGCGGATCTTTGTATCCTGACGGCCGATAACCCGCGATATGAAAAAAATGAAGACATCATAAAGGATATTAAGATCGGTATCTCAAAAACCTCCGGTGCATATAAGGTCATTCCTGACCGCCGCCAGGCGATCTTTTACGCGATCCACCATGCCGAGGAAGGCGATATGATCGCCATCATCGGAAAAGGTCATGAGGATTATCAGGAGATCGAAGGCGTAAGACATCACTTCCTTGATCGGGAAGTGGTAGAGGAAGCTGTGAAGGAGATGAAGTAGATGGAACAGATGACAGTGCAGGATCTTTTACTGGCTTCAAAGGGAAAGCTCCTATGGGGCGACAGCAAAAAGTATGTGGAGCATATTAAACTGGATTCGCGAGAAGCTGCGCCCGGTGATCTTTTTGTGCCGCTCCACGGAGAAAAGGTAGACAGCCATAAATTTATACCCCAGGTCATTGAGGCAGGTGCGGCTTGTGTGTTTACCTCTGAGCATGATGCTGTCCCGGAGGAGCTGAAAAAAGAAACGGCCATTATCCGTGTGGACGATACAATAAAGGCACTTCAGGATGTCGGACGATATATGCGTGGCCGCCTGACGCTTCCCCTTGTCGGAGTGACCGGAAGTGTGGGAAAGACTACAACAAGGGAAATGATCGCAGCAGCCCTGTCTGCCGCATATCGTGTATACAAAACTCCCGGAAACAGCAACAGCCAGGTGGGAGTTCCGATCACAATCTCTGAAATATCAAAAGAGGATCAGGTAGGTGTCATTGAGCTTGGAATGAGTGAGCCGGGAGAGCTCACCGTGATCGCAAAGATCACAAGGCCGCAGATCGCAGTAATAACGAATATCGGCATTGCCCATATCGAACAGCTCGGCTCCCGGGAAAACATTTACAGGGAAAAGATGACGATCCAGGATGGCCTTTCTGCAGACGGTGTTTTGATCTTAAACGGTGATGATGATATGCTCTGTCGGACAAAAGGAAAAGACGGGGTAAAAACTCTTTATTACGGTAGGGGAGAAAACTGCGATTTCCGTGCAGTAGATATCCATACCCTCGAGAACGGAATGGAATTTACAGCAGTACATGGATCAGAGCGTGAAAGGATCGTTTTAAATGTCCTCGGAGAACATAATGTAATGAATGCCATGTCTGCCATTGCTGTCTGCACAGAGCTTGGCATGACGATGAAGCAGGCGGCCGAGGGACTGCTTTCCTTTACCGGCTTTAAAAACCGTCAGCAGATCCATGTCGGAAAGAAATTTACGATCCTTGACGATTCCTACAATGCCAGCCCGGCTTCCATGAAGGCATCCCTTCAGGTATTTAAGACATTGTGTCCGGGGGCACGCCATATTGCGGTACTTGCTGATATGAAGGAGCTGGGAGAAAATAATCTTGCGTACCATCGTGAGGTAGGAGAATATGCCGGGAAAATTGGGATCGACATGGCGGTGACCCTTGGAGAAGCCTGTCATTCTCTGGCAGAAGGAATCCATTCGGTATCCAATATACCGGTACATGAATTTCTCGACAAAAAGGAATTGACAAAATGGCTGGAGAAAGAGGTTCGGGAAGGAGACTGTCTTCTTTTTAAAGGCTCCAATTCCATCGGCCTTTTCACCATCGCGGCAGAATTTATCGCAAAAGCAGACTAATTAAAAGAAGGGAGGGATATGCTTGGAACAGAAATATGCAGATGTCATTATCGATATTTCCGTAAAAAACGTTGATCGTGTGTTCCAGTACAGGATCCCTCCCCATCTGTTCTCTATAGTTGGCGCAGGCACCAGAGTTTCCGTACCCTTCGGCCGCGGAGATACGAAGCGAACGGGATATGTGGTGGCTGTGAGCAGCCGGGCGGAATTCGACGAATCAAAGATCAAAGATATCATTGAGATCATACCGGGA
>USQV01000025.1 GCA_900556965.1 uncultured Clostridium sp. | reverse complement strand
GTACGACTAGGCAGTTACAAGCCCATTACCTTTAGGTGATGGGTAGTTGACTATACCAAAACTCCCTCTGCATTAACATACCGTCCGTCGGGAGTATAGGAATTGGTGACCATAACGCCCGTATTCTGGTCGAGATAATACCAGCTTCCCTGCGAATTTACCCATCCGTAGGCCATAGAGCCGTCCGCATTCATAAAATAGTATTTCCCGGTCTTTAACAGCCATCCGGTCTTCATTGCCCCGACACTGTTAAAATAGTACCACTTATCGTTCACCTTTTTAAAGCCCGTCTGCATGATCCCGTACATATCCAGAAGATACGTCTGTCCATCCACATAAGCCCACTGGCTGGAAACCGGATGTCCGTCATCCTTCAAAAGCTTCCAGCTGCCCTCGGCAGTCTGCTCCCAGCGGCCGCCAAAATACGTATCGAACACATGGACGGCGTCCTTTTCCTCCTCCAGATATTTTTTTGCCCGGTCAGAGTTGGGGCCTCCGGAGAAAATATTCTCATCTTGGGAGCCGGAGGGATTGCTTCCCTCGTATCCCGGGCCCACTCCACCACTCCAGCCGGTATTGTAGGCCGGATTATTGGAAGGCGTGCCATAAGGGCCTATATCCTGACAGCCCGGCCCATACTCCAGTGCATAGGCCGGAAGCCTAAAGAAAAGAAGTGCCGAAAAAAGCCCGGTCAGGCAAAGTCCTGTTAATTTTTTATTCCTCATCCGATCCCTCCAGTTTTTCTCCTAGGAAAACGACCCGGTAATAGAGCTCCAAAGCCTCTAAAAGCTCTCGCTTTTCCCTCTGGTATTGACGTATCTTCAGTCCGCTTCCGATCTCATCAAACAGATAATCCTGATCGTCTGCCTGAACCTTAAACTCAAGCTCTCCCTCCGGGGTAAACTCCAACGTTAAGACGCCCCCGATATCCTCCGTAAACAGCACGCACATAATTTGAAGCTCTTTTTTTATCTCCTCCGGGAGTGCCTTAAATTCCTGATTAAAATAATACTTCTGCTCATAAGAGCTGGCTCCGCAGAGCACAACATTTTCTGTATTCTTATCCATTTTATCTTCTTTCCGGAGCTTAGCCGGAAAATCCCTCCTGCAAAGTTATCTCTGATTGTAACATAAACGTGCCGTTCCTGCAATCCCCGGGAGCTCCCACGGGATGACACTAAGCAAATGCCCTTCTATTCCCTTACGAGCAGGGTGCTGTAGCCCAGCTCCCGCAGTCTCCTCTCAAGGAAAACGGCATGGTCAAGCTCCTTAAAGGCCCCGGCCCGGACTGCGTAGAGTCCGTCCTTTTCTGTAAGGAAGGCCGGAAAGCCCTGAGAACGAAGCCTCCGAAGCTCCCACAGGGCATTATTCCGAAGGCGGTAGAGGCCGGTCTGTACCTGATATGTCCCCGGCAGCACTACCGATCCCACTTCTCCATTTTCGGTCTGCCGCGCCAGCTCCTCAAAGGTTTTTAAAATCCCATCAGCAATCGCATCGGCCGTTGCTGCCAGATTGGCGTCAAAAAACTGATTATCCCTGTCATTATCGATAAATCCGACTTCAAGGAGCACTGCCGGAAGTTTTGTCTTTCTGAGTACGATAAGGCCCGGCCGTTCCTTGACACCAAGATCCGTCCAGCCGACTGCCGAAAGCTCTGCACTGATATTTTGGGCCAGACGCCCTGCCGTCCCCTCATCCGAATAAACGAGGACTTCTATACCGGAGCCGGTCTGCGGCAGCGGCATCGCATTTCTGTGGATGTATTCTATGATGCCAAAAGGAGCTGTGCGCCTCTTTCCCGGAGATTTTCCTGAAAGGAGTCAATGATTTTTGTCCGCTTTACGAAACGTGCCGACCCACAGCCCGTATGAAGCAGGCCATGGATCGGCACGTTGTTCTTTTACTGTTTTATTACTGCTCTTTTACTGCTTTCTTCCCGCAGCTTCTTTCCATGCTCCGGTCTCGTCCACCAGATATCCGTCCGGTGTCCACGCAGAACGGTACATGGCTCCTAACGGGATCGCTCCGGATGTCTCAGAAAGATAATACCAGCTTCCATTGATGAAGTGCCAGCCGGTAAGCATAATCCCGGTACTCGGCTCCAGATAATACCAGCTGCTGCTATGAGGATCTAGGAACCATCCCTCAAGCATTCCGGTATTTTCATCATTCATATACCAGTTTCCTGTGACATTGTCCTTTACCCAGCCGGTTTTAAGGTATCCGTCTGCGCCAAAGGCCCACCATCTGCCCTTAATCTTCTTCCATGTCAGAGTTTCGATGATATTTCCTTCTGCGTCCTTGCTCCAGCCGCCCATCGGGTAGGAGGTATCCTTAAACTCATACCACCAGCCCTTTTCATTCCGTTTCCAGCTTCCGGACTCGCTCATCGTGTCAGCTTCTGCTTTCTGTTTTTCCTCTCTCTCATCTCTGTCGTCAGAGCTGCTGCTTCCGCCTCCGCTGCTGCTTCCGCCTCCGCTCTTTCTTTCAACCGTCAGTGTTCCTCTGACAAAACGGATCTCGTAGTTTTCAGAGGTAAGGCCATAAGGCATGATCTCATAAGCACCGACTGCGCTCTCCTTCGTATAGGAACAGGTGAACTGAAGGTTTCCGCCTAAGGAAGCCGCGTTATCGGCTCCGGCAAAGCCCTCGTATACCGCCTCATACTCAGGGATCTCACTACTTACAGGGATCCGCAGATCCTTTGCGGTAACGGTAAGCGGCGCCTTTCGAATCTCAAATGAAAATTCCTTATTTCCCGCCAGACAATTCTTCGTGGCCTCTGTATTTACGATCACCCGATAGCTTCCCACAGCGGCCGGGGCATTTGGAATAATCTCATTTCCCTTCATAAACGTTACCGTAAGTGCTCCGTCACTATCGGAACGTACCTCCGGCTCCAGTGCCGCTGCATCGTAAACACGATCCAGTGCGGAGAGATTTTCGATTGAGAGCTCCGGTGCCGCCTGAGTTACGTTAAGGGTTCCCGGGATATATGCGATCCTATAGTTTCCGTTCTTTGCCGTAAGACCCGAGGGAAGGATCTCATATTCTCCGACATCTTTTCCGACTGCGTAATCGCACAGGTAGGTGATCTCCCCCTCCAGAGCTTCCTCTGTATCATCGCCCACCAGTCCGCTGATCTTGCTGCTGTATACCGGCGGCGCTTCCTTGTAAGCGACCGTCTTCGGATCTGCCGTCACGGTAAGGTCTGCCGGATCGATGGTCACAAGGGCCTGCCCCTTATGGGTTATATAGTTATCCTTGGAAACCTCATAATATACGGTATAAGTACCTGCATTTCGGTACAGCGGATTTTCAGTAAGCGTACACTCACCCTCTGTTTCTCCGTATAAGATGGTTCCGCCTTCGGCAGCTGCCGTTAAGTTTACGGAAATGCCATGGGCCCTTCCGTCATAATTTCCGGTGTAATTCTCTGACGCCACGCCAATAAGCGGGGCCTCAAGGATCGTTACGATAAAGCTTCCCGTTTCCGGCTTATGATCCGATGCTGATGCCACATAATATACCCTGTGCTCTCCGGCATCGGTAAAGGCCGGTACTGCAGGGGAAGCTGTGGCCGGATCGGCCGCCTGCTCTGCTGTCAGGCCATAGACAAAGCCTACCGCATTTCCGTTAATGGCTGTTGCCATGACTGCGACCTCCGCCACCTGAGGCTGAGCATTGTAGGTAAGAGAGTTTCTCTGCGTTACAGAAACTCCGGTAAGCTCTGCAGCTATAATTTGGGCATCCTGACAGGATATTCCGGTAAGGCTGTCGCCGCCCTCCACGATGCAGTAATTATCTTTTGCCGTGCCGGTAAGTTGGATCCCTGAAACATTCACCGTATTTGTTCCTGCTGCCGGAGATGTCCATGCGAAAACTCCGCTTGCTCCCAGCTCTGCTTCATCCGCCGAAAGGAGCTTTCCCTTTACGGCTTCCAGCGAAAGGGTACCGCTTGCTGCCGTCGATCCGTCATACGTCTTAGAGTCGAGCGTCTTAACCGAAACTTTAAGCTCTGCCTTATTGACGCTAAACTCCTTCCATTCACTTTTCGCTCCATTGAAATTCTGGCTTTCATCGATCTCGGCACGCACATACCATTTTCCGACGTTATTTGCTGCAGACCAAACCGCACTGTCACTTCCGCTAATGTCCTGTGTGTAGGCAAACCGCACCGGCCCGGCATCCGCTTCTGTATAAGCTGCGTCTGAATCCGCATTTTTTAGATGAACTCCGGGGGACGGTGACTCGCCGTAATAGATATTTTCACAGGTCAGCCCGGAAAATGTGTGGTCTGCTTTCTCGATCGTCAGCTGATTATTGAAGATTGGGACCGATGTTTCCTGTGCCTTAACATTTATTCCTTCCGTACAGGTAACTCCCACATAATATTGGCCAACGGTTCCGTCTTCCTTCAGGCACACGTCATAGTGTCCACTGCTGTTTCGGGAAACCTCTGTTGTAAGGGCCGCATCTTCATATAGCTTATAGCTGATCTCTCCATAGCCGGTAATAATGGCTGTGGCACCGGCTGTGCTGTATTCTTCCCGGATCACCGGTTTTAAAGTTTTTGCCGCATCCTGACCATAGGTTATCTTACTGAGGGTCTTAAACCACAAAGGATTAAAATCCGCCTTCTCGATCGTCATATCGCAGAGGAACAGATCTGTCGCACGCTTGATCCCGGTTGCTTCCGAATTCGTAGTTACAAATACGCCATATACACCGGCTGCCGCCTGTGCTCCGAGGAAGCTTCCTGTATATTCATCTCCCTCCTTCTTTTTGTAACGTACCATATCGATCTCGAATTTTCCACTGTTTTTTAAAGTCGGTGTTACGATCACTCCATGTGTATCCTGATTTCCGGTATAGGTGAATTTGGTCTCGCCAATGCTGAAATCATCTTTATTTAATACACGGTTATTTGTCTTTGCCGTCAGCGTAAGGGCATCGGATACATCAAGATTTTCATTTTCGGCAACCATAATACAGGAATAGGATTGTCCCGGCTCCAGATTCGTGTAGGAAATTGTGAAGCTACCATCTCCTGAGGTTAAAGACTGAAAATCTTCTTTTGTTGCTTCGGCCTTAGCCGCCGCCCTTAATTCTTCACCACTGTATGGGCTATACTTTGTCTTATCTGTATAATACAGGGTCGTTCCATCAGATGTTGCCTCAAAGCTGACCGAGCTGTCTCCGGTAGCAGCTGCGTTACCCGTAAGAGAGACCTTATATCCTGCGTAAAGCTCGACCACCGGGGCGCCAGTTGCCTCCGGAGTAAGCCTATCCTCCACAAGCTGATTAACGGCTTTCGTTTCATCTGCCGCTGTACCCATTCTTATGTCATCCTTATAGCGCCATACAGAAAACTTATCCGGGTTTGCCCCGGTAGGCACTGTTTTACTCAAGTAGCTGCTTATCGGTTCTGCACCATTGACCGTATATTCTTTTAAAAGATATTCATCATAAAACGGCTCTGTATCTGTATACTTGTTATAATATTTAACATGAACCGTCCTCTGCTCTGTCTTTGGGAACGCATAGATGTCTGTCGTATTCTGCGAAGCTGAGGGCTCGGCAGAATTATAGACTACGCAGACCGGCGCTGCCGGGCCGGAAAGCTTAACCTTCTCTAGAAAGCTCCTGTATTCTTTTGTGGATACTCGAAACAGCTTGCCTGCTACCGCTCCGCTGTTGAGAACGATACTTAAATTATTATCGTTAGTCTTAAACTTTGCCTTCGTAAAATCGATCTCATTCGTACTGGATAGGTTTTCGATTTGCATCTTATCAAAGGGGAATGGCTTTGAGGGGCTTTCATTCTCCACGGTAAACCTTTTTGGTGCACGAGGGATTTGAGTGATGTTATGGGCAAGGAAGATATCGGATGTATCCCCATGAATCGTACCACCCTTTATCGTGACTTCATTATGCTCGGTATTGTAAATACCATATTGGGCTCCTACTATGCTTCCTCCCTCGACAAGGAGAGAAGCATAGGAGTCGGCTAAGACAGAATCTCCTTTTCTGTATATATACAAAGCACGTCCGCTATAAGACTCGATCGTGCCTCCCCGGATCGTGACCTGTACGCCGCCTGTCGCACTGATCGTATCGCAGATCTCAGCAGAGCCTGATAAATTCGCATTCCTGATCAATGTGCTGTCTCCTTCAACGATCAGGTTTGCTGCACTCAATTGGATAATCGGCGATTTCGTAATTACCCCGATGATTTCTCCTCCTGTAATATGGATCGTACTCGGTGTCGCGCCAACAAAGCCGGAACAGCTAAGGCTGGATTTTAATGTTCCTTTTCCGGTGACCGTGACCCTTCCTCCGATCTTTCCTTCTAATATAACGGCATTCTCCTCACTGAAGCCCGCCGTATCTATCGTAATATCCTCACTGATCGGCTTATCCGTACTGCCAATAATGATCTGAGGGCCGGCAGTTCCCGTATTCATAAGCAGGATATCATTTAATATACCGGATACGCTGCCGGAGGTTTTATCATACTGGTAATTCTTATTTTCCTCTGTCCCTTCTCCTCCCGGGGCATACGTAACGGTAACATCATATTTACCTTCCACCGTTGACTGCTGAATATCCGCTTTTTTAATAACGCCTTTTACGATCTGGCTTGCCGGAGCATTTTTATCTACGATCCGGATATAATTTCCGGCGGCCTTTTTTAATATATAACTATCATATTTAGCCTGTGTCGTCGCATTCGGGCAAATCACGTTTAATTTTATACTCGCGAGCAATGAGTCAATGTTATCATCAGAACACTCCATCCAGTTCGTCAGCGCCGAGCTTGAATCCATTGCTGCAGAATAAGGCGCCAGAGTAAAACCGGAATTAATCGAGGTCAAGCCGGTCGCATCCACCGTAGGATAGGAGCCATCCTTAGAATAATATAGGGAGCCCTGTTTTCCGCCGTTACATAAGGCAGAGATATCGACATCGCCGGATAAGGTCAATTCGGTCTTATTCGCCATGCTGATGGCATAGGCTGCTCTGTTGGAGTCAGTCGTATTTGTATTTGTATTTTCTGCATAGATCTCGCCGCCGCTGATCGATAATTTTTCGGCTCCGCTGATCGCATATATCGAATATGTATCGGCTTTACAATTTTCTAAGCGGCCTCCGCTTATGTTGACTTTTTTTACGGAACGAAGGCTTCCGTTCCAGACACCATCGGAGATCTCTACATATCCTCCCGTCAGATTTCCAAAAACACTACCGTTTATCTCCCCGCCCGTCAGATATACCTTATCATTGGTCTTCAGGTTAAATAACTGGCCTCCGGCGCTGTGCGCAAGAGTGCCGCCATTATGCTCAAAGATCACTTCTGCTTCTGCACCTGCACTATTTATGATCGCCTGATAAGATATTGTGATATTTGCGGTATTGTGTATGGTAAAGCAGCCGGCGCTGTTGATTTTAAACAACGCTCCCGATGATCCTACCGCTTCATAGGAGCCCGTCAGGGTCAGTTCGCACGGAGTGTCAAGCTTAATGCCATCGCTTTCCGAAGAAACAATCTTATCGAAGTCTATGGCCACCTTTTTTGTTTTGCTCTGGGCTAAGATTGCCTTTACCGCCTCTGTAAGCTTAGTGACATTTGTATTGAGTGCTCCGCCGCTAACCGAAAAGCCTTCGGAAGCAGGACTGATCGTATAGACGATATTCTCGGAAGCATCTGCATACATTGTACTCCCGGTCTTTTTGGCTGCTGCACTGATCTCGGGAATTTTTGTGCTCTCCGGATTTTTTGCGTCAGAGGACGTTGCGACCGCAGCTTCTGAAGCTTTCTCCTTTTCTGTGTTCGCCTGCTCTGTTTTTTCTGTTTTTTCTGTCTTTTCTGTTTTTTCCGCATTGGACGGAGACGCCGTCAGCCTTTTTGCCTCCGCTTGAATACTTTCCTCGACAGCGGAAACCATATCTGCTCTTGCTGATATATTCGCCCCGCCGTAATTGACTGCAAGTATCGCTGCCAGCACGGCTGCCGACAGCCTCTCATGCCACCTTCTTTTACCCATATAATCCTCTCCTTTATAAGCATTTCGACCTTGTTACCTGATTTTACTATATAATATAATATCCGAAAAGTTTTTTCAATACACCTTGCACGAAACGCACAAATTTGGTACCAAACGCATATTTTCTTCTTGCTTTTGCCTGAAGTTCCCCCATGATACCGCTTTTCGTTTTACAAAACGATCCATCCATGCTATTGTAATAGGTAGAATCATCTGACCACAGGCTGGCCCGAAATATAAGTACAAAGGAAGTGAGGAACCGGCTTTATGGAAAAACTCCTGTATGGCTATCTTTTCACCATGATTACATTTATTGACCTTTTTCTGGCATACCTCTGTTTTTAAGCAGGCTGATTTCCTACAATAAAAAAAGGGCAAGCGGATATTCGCAATCCGCTTCACTACTTGCTCATATCCTGATACAAGCAAGTCCCCACCCACTGCTTATTGCTTTTCGCAATTGAAGCAG
>USQV01000024.1 GCA_900556965.1 uncultured Clostridium sp. | reverse complement strand
TTGCTGGGGGCCGGTGTCACGGCAGTCATTCAGTCGTCCTCGGCGACGACAGTTATGGTCGTAGGCTTTGTAAATTCAGGTATCATGAAGCTGTCACAGGCAGTGGGGATCATAATGGGTGCTAACATCGGTACAACGGTGACCTCATGGATCCTCAGCCTGACCGGGATCGAAAGCGGAAATTTCTTTGTCAAACTTTTTAAGCCATCTTCATTTTCTCCGATCCTGGCACTGATCGGTGTGATCTTTCTTCTCTTTTCCAAAAAGGAAAAGAAAAAGGATGCCGGAACGATCATGATCGGCTTTGCCGTACTCATGTACGGAATGGAAGCCATGAGCGATGCGGTAAAGCCATTGGCGGATGTGCCGGAATTTACCGGGATTCTTACGATGTTCTCCAACCCGATCTTAGGTATGCTGGCAGGTACGGTACTGACGGCGGTGATCCAGAGCTCATCGGCATCGGTAGGTATCCTTCAGGCGCTGTGTGCGACCGGAGCGGTAAGCTTTGGAAGCGCGATCCCGATTATCATGGGACAGAATATCGGTACCTGTGTGACCGCAATGCTGTCCGGTATGGGTGCGAATAAAAATGCAAGACGGGCGGCATTGGTCCATCTGTATTTTAACGTGATCGGCACCACACTGTTTATGCTGGTATTCTACACATTAAACGGAGTGCTTCACTTTGAGTTTTTAAACCATGCAGCAAATGCCATGGGAATTGCAATCGTACACAGTACATTTAATGTAGTTGCAACACTGGTATTGCTTCCGTTTTCCAATGGGCTGGTAAAGCTGGCCTGTCTTACGATCCCGGATGAAGCTGCCGGACGTGGAAAGAAAGCGGAGACAGATAATGAATTTGCCCGATTAGATCCCAGATTCTTAGATACACCGGGCTATGCAGTGGAGCAGTGCCGACAGATGACGGTAAAGATGGCAGAGCTGACGAAACAGTGTCTTTTTACGGCAGTAGGACTTCTTAAGGAGTATGACAAGGAGAAGGCAGCCGAAGTCATGAGGCTGGAGGATCTGGTAGATAAGTACGAGGATGAGCTGGGCACCTATATGGTAAAGCTCGGAAGACAGAACCTCTCAAAAAATGACAATCACACGGTTTCCCTTCTGCTGCACTGTATCGGAGATTTTGAGAGGATCTCCGACCACGGAATGAATCTGATGAGTGCGGCAAAGGAAATGCATGAAAAAAAGATGGTATTTTCGGAAAAAGCAGAGAAGGAGCTGGAGGTGTTTTTAGCTGCTGTCCATGAGATCGTGGAAACCGCTGTATCCGCCTTTGAAAACAATGATTCCAAGCAGGCCTCCTTTGTGGAGCCGCTGGAGGAGGTCATCGATGACATCAATACCTGTGTAAAGGCCAACCATATCAAACGGCTTCAGAAGGGAAAATGTACGATCGAGCAGGGCTTTGTCCTTTCTGATATTTCCGCAAATCTGGAGAGAGTTTCGGATCATTGCTCCAATATCGCGATCAGCGTGATCGAAGTGAAGCGGGACGGCTTTGAAGCCCACGGCTATCTGGAAAATCTGAAGCGTGATAATGACCCGTATTTCGCAGCCATGGTAGAGAGCTACAGAAAAAAATATATGCTTCCTGCTTAAAAAGTGTGCTATATTAGAAGGAGGAGGGATGCAGTATGGCATTGATCTATGCGGTCGAGGATGATAAAAATATTCTGGAGATCGAGATGTTCGCCCTGAAAAACAGCGGATATCAGGTGGATGGCTTTGAATGTGCGGGAGACTTCTATAAAAAGCTGGAGGAACGTCTTCCCGATCTGATACTTCTTGATGTGATGCTTCCGGATGAGGACGGACTGGAGATCGTAAAAAAGCTCAGAAAGCGGCCGGATACGAAAAAGCTCCCGGTCATCATGGTAACGGCAAAGTCCACGGAGATCGATAAGGTCAAGGGACTTGACATGGGGGCAGACGATTATCTGACAAAGCCCTTCGGTGTCATGGAGCTGATCGCCCGGGTAAAGGCGATGCTCCGCAGGACGATGGAGGAAGAAAAATTTCTCAGCCTGGGAGATATATTTCTGGATGATGAAAAGCATACCGTCTATGTAAAGGATGTTCCGTGTGCTTTGACATTTAAGGAATATGAGCTTTTAAAGCTTTTGCTTCATAATGCCGGCATCGTAGTGACAAGGGAGATCATCTTAGAGCGTGTCTGGGGGATCGACTTTGAGGGAGAATCAAGGACGCTGGACATGCATATCCGTACCTTAAGACAGAAGCTTGGCGAAGCAGGGGCCATGATCCGCACAGTGCGGAACGTGGGATACATGATCGAATAAACGGAGTGTATGATGAAAAAAAAGATTCATATAGAACTTCTGGCAACATCGGTGCTGGCTATCCTGCTGACGCTGATGTTTGCCATATTTGTGTTTTACGGCCAGTACAGGGAGCAGATCATAGGTGATCTGAAGGCAGATGCCTGGGTCATGCGGAACCTGCATGTGTTTGAGGATTCCGGAGCCCTTAAGGCGGAAGCTTACGATCTGGGGCCGGATAGCTTAAGAGTTACGCTGGTGGGACAAGAAGGGGCTGTCATTTTTGACAGCAATGCCGACGCAAGTGTAATGGCAAATCACGAAGACCGACCCGAGATCCGGGAGGCCATGGAAACCGGGGAAGGTATCGATATAAGAAGATCGGAGACGCTGGATAAGAATCTGTTCTATTATGCGGTACAGCTGGAAAACGGTACTGTCCTCAGGATATCCAGAGAGGCGGACAGCCTATTTGCCGTATTTCAGAATATGCTTCCGACCCTGTTCGGGGTAAGCGCGGTACTGTTTTTATTCTGTATCCTCCTCTCGCAATGGTTTACGAGGAGCCTGATCGCACCGATCGAAGAAATGGCACAGAATATTTCGGATCCGGATCGGGAGGCACCCTATAAGGAGCTGGAGCCCTTTGCCGCTACGATACGCAGGCAGCATGAGGATATTTTGCAGAGCGCCCAGATGCGGCAGGAGTTTACCGCTAATGTTTCCCATGAGCTTAAGACGCCGTTAACGGCGATCTCCGGCTATGCGGAACTGATCGAACACGGCATGTCCGGGGAGAATACGGAACGGTTTGCGTCGGAGATCCATAAAAACGCGGCGAGACTTCTGACCCTGATCAATGATATCATCCAGCTGTCCCAGTTAGACGACGGAAAGCGGGAATTAGAGTTTACCGATGTGGATCTTTATAAGCTGGCCGCAGAATGTGTGGAAATGCTGGAGATGAATGCCGCCAGACAGAATGTGACGATCAAATTTTCGGGCAGGCCCTCCGTGATCCATGCAGACAGACAGCTTATGGAGGAGCTGGTGTATAATCTCTGCGATAATGCGATCCGCTATAATAAGCAGGGCGGATCCGTCACAGTCACAGTGGACAGGGAAGACGGACGTGTCTTTCTTGATGTGAAGGATACGGGGATCGGGATCGCAAAGGAGCATCAGAACCGTATTTTCGAGAGATTTTACCGGGTCGACAAGAGCCGCTCCAAGGCAACAGGCGGAACCGGACTGGGGCTTGCCATTGTAAAGCATATCGTAGCCCAGCATGGAGCGCAGATCTCATTGGAGAGCAAGGTAGGAAAGGGAACAAAGATCCGGGTCACCTTTGCGGATGCAGGCAAGGACGAGGTGTGTAAAAAATAATTGACTGAGAGCAGGCGGCAGCGTAAAATCTGCCCCTGTTTTTTTGTGCCTAATGTCAATTGACGGAGGAGGGAATGTCCGATATAGTTATGGCATCCGGTATCCGTTATCCTTTCTTTTTGTTACAGAGGGGATTGACATTTTCTGCTCCGTATATTATTATAACTATAGATTAGAACATTTGTTCGTTATTTGGAGGATAATATGAATAAAGAAGATAAATTAAAAGCCTTAGATGCGGCTCTTACCCAGATCGAAAAAGCGTATGGAAAGGGCTCTGTTATGAAGCTGGGAGATTCCGGCGCCAATATGAATATTGAAACTGTGCCGACAGGAGCCCTTAGCCTTGATCTGGCTCTTGGTCTGGGCGGTGTCCCGAAGGGACGTATTATTGAGGTCTATGGACCGGAATCCAGTGGTAAGACGACCGTTGCGCTCCACATGGTAGCGGAGGTACAGAAGCGCGGCGGTATCGCGGGATTTATCGATGCGGAGCATGCGCTCGATCCCGTATATGCAAAAAATATCGGTGTCGATATTGACAACCTTTATATTTCCCAGCCGGATAACGGAGAGCAGGCTCTTGAGATAACGGAGACAATGGTTCGTTCCGGAGCTGTGGATATCGTTATCGTGGACTCTGTTGCTGCGCTGGTTCCGAAGGCAGAGATCGACGGCGATATGGGCGATTCCCATGTGGGACTGCAGGCCCGTCTGATGTCTCAGGCCTTAAGAAAGCTGACAGCGATCGTCAGCAAGACAAACTGTATCGTGATCTTTATCAACCAGCTGCGTGAGAAGGTCGGCGTTATGTTCGGAAATCCGGAGACAACCACCGGCGGACGTGCCCTGAAATTCTATTCTTCCGTGCGTCTTGATGTCAGAAGAACAGAATCCTTAAAGCAGAGCGGCGAGATCATCGGAAACCATGTTCGTGTCAAAGTAGTCAAGAATAAGATCGCCCCGCCTTTTAAAGAAGCGGAATTTGATATTATGTTTGGAAAGGGAATTTCCCGCGAGGGAGATATACTTGATCTGGCTGCTGATGCCAATATTGTGGAAAAGAGCGGATCATGGTATGCGTATAAGGGAGCAAAGATCGGTCAGGGACGTGAGAATGCAAAGCAGTATCTGCTGCAGAATCCGCTTGTCTGCGAGGAGATCGAAAATATGGTAAGAGAGCTCCACGGACTGGAAGCACAGCATGTGGCGGTAGCTTCAGAAACAGCAGGTGAGCCAACGGAGATCAGACCGGAAACGGAGACAGAAGAATAATCGATGAAGCAGTGGGATCAGGAAAAGTGGATAAAGGAAAGCAGAATAGGCAGCGGGCAGATGGATGGAAGCCTGTCTGCAAAAGCGGTCATTTCAGGTACAGCTCCTGATACGGACGCGGATGTCGATTCGGGTACGGATTTCGATCTTGGAGATGCGAAGCGTGCCTGCGACAAGGCGGTCTACTACCTTCAGTTTTCCGGAAAGACAGAGTATGAATTGCGAAAGAAGCTGGCAGAACAGGGTTTTCTGCCGGCTTCTGTTAATAAAGCAGTGGAATTTGTAAAGGCATACCACTATCTGGATGATGAGGAATATGTCCGCAGATATATCGAAAAAAATGCAAATAAAAAGAGCAAAAAGCAGATGACCGGTGAACTATATCAAAAAGGAATTACTGCGGAGATACTGGACAGAGGCTTTGAGGACATGCCGGTCAATGAGGAGGAGCAGATACTTGCAATAGCAAAAAAACGAGGCTTTGATGCGAAAATGAGCAGTCCGGAGGAGAAAAGAAAGCTGTTTTCCTATCTGGCCCGAAAGGGATTTTCCTATGATCGGATCCGGACAGCATTAGATTGCCGTGAGCTGTGGGAAAATGATTAAATTGGCATAAAAATACACCAGAAAAAGGCAACATGCTTGACATAATGTATAAAAGCGTATAAAATTGTAGTGTTGTATGTAATCATTCAGGGTGAGGGAATGGTTGCTGCGTGTACAATGAAAACTAAATAAAGGAGGTGCTCCTGTGTCACCAATAATCAGCGTGTTAATAACAGCAGTTATTGTGGCTCCTATTACCTGGCTTTTGGCTGTGGCTTACCGTAAAAAGAGTTATGAAAGCAAGATCGGAAGCGCAGAAGAAAAATCCAGAGAAATAATAGATGAAGCATTGAAGGTCGCAGAAACAAAGAAGAAAGAAGCTCTCCTGGAAGCAAAGGAAGAAAATCTGAAGGCTCGTAATGAGCTGGAGAAGGAAACCAAGGAGCGGAGAGCGGAAATTCAGCGTTATGAGCGCCGTGTACTCAGTAAAGAGGAGAATCTGGACAAAAAAGCGGAGGCAATGGAAAGAAAAGAAGCCGGACTTGCATCCAGAGAAGAATCACTGAAGAAGCGCAGCGCAGAGGTTGAAGAACTTTTTGCCAAAGAAAAAGAGGAGCTGGAGAAAATTTCCGGTCTCACTTCCGATCAGGCAAAGGACTATCTTCTGAAGTCCGTTGAGGATGATGTAAAGCACGACACTGCGAAGCTCATCAAGGAGTTAGAGAGCAAGGCAAAGGAAGAAGCAGATAAGAAAGCAAAAGAGTACGTGGTCACAGCGATCCAGAGATGTGCTGCAGACCATGTGGCAGAAACAACAGTTTCTGTCGTACAGCTTCCAAATGACGAGATGAAGGGCCGCATTATCGGTAGAGAAGGTCGTAATATCCGTACATTAGAAACCATGACCGGTGTGGAGCTTATCATTGACGATACTCCGGAGGCGGTCGTTTTGTCCGGCTTTGATCCGGTCAGAAGGGAAGTTGCAAGAATTGCCTTAGAGCGTTTGATCGTGGACGGACGTATCCATCCGGCCAGGATCGAGGAGATGGTGGAGAAAGCGCAGAAGGAAGTTGAAAACATGATGCGCGAGGAAGGTGAAGCCGCTATTCTTGAGGTTGGCATTCACGGAATCCATCCTGAGCTGATCAAGCTTCTCGGCAAGATGAGATTCAGAACCAGCTATGGTCAGAATGCACTGAAGCATTCTATCGAGGTAGCACAGCTGTCCGGGCTGCTGGCTTCTGAAATTGGTGTTGATGTAAGAATGGCAAAACGTGCCGGTTTATTACATGACATTGGAAAATCCGTCGACCATGAAATGGAAGGTTCCCATGTTCAGCTGGGCGCTGAGCTCTGTAAGAAGTATAAAGAGTCAGCAGTTGTCATTAATGCAGTGGAATCCCATCATGGCGATGTTGAGCCAACGAGCCTCATTTCCTGTATCGTGCAGGCTGCGGATACGATCTCAGCGGCCAGACCGGGTGCAAGGAGAGAGACGTTGGAAACATACACGAATCGCCTGAAGCAGTTAGAGGATATCACAAACTCCTTCAAGGGAGTCGATAAATCCTTTGCGATCCAGGCGGGACGCGAAGTGCGTATCATGGTAGTACCTGAGCAGATCAGCGATGACGATATGGTTCTGCTGGCCAGAGATATTTCTAAGAAGGTCGAGGACGAACTGGAATATCCGGGTCAGATCAAGGTCAACGTGATCAGAGAATCCAGAGTAACCGATTACGCAAAATAAGCGGTACGCAGAATGACTGCTTGAGACAGAATGTCCGGAGGTACATAATAGTAATGTTATGTGCCCCCGGATTTTTATATTTACAAGACAAAATATAAGGAGGAAGAAGAATGGCAAAGATAGGTTTTATCGGAATGGGCAATATGGGACAGGCGATCATGAAGGGGTTATTAAAGACCTTTGCACCGCAGGATATCCTGTTTTCTTCCGGTCATGAAGAAAAAATGAAAAAGATTACAGATGAGACAGGGGTTCCTCACGCTGCCTCCAACAAAGAGTGTGCAGAACAGTCTCAGTATCTCGTGCTGGCCGTAAAGCCGCAGATGCTGCCGAAGGTGTTTGCAGATATTAAGGATGTAGTAACGAAGGATCAGGTCATTATCTCTATTGCAGCCGGATACTCGATCGCAGATCTTGAGGAAGCCCTCGGCGGAAACGTTCGTATCGTCCGCTCAATGCCGAATACTCCGGCTATGGTCGGTGAGGGAATGACCGGTGTTTGCTACGATCCGGCGATCTTCAGTGATGAGGAGAAAAATATGGTCGAAGCCTTCTTTACCTCCTTCGGAAAGATGGAATTGGTGGATGAGAAGCTGATGGACGTAGTCGGAAGTGCCAGCGGATGTTCTCCGGCCTATGTCTATATGTTTATTGAAGCTATGGCAGACGGCTGTGTCAGAAACGGAATGCCGCGTCAGGCTGCATACCGTATGGTCTCTCAGGCAGTATTGGGAAGTGCAAAGATGGTGCTGGAAACAGGAAAACATCCGGGAGAGCTTAAGGACATGGTATGCTCTCCGGGAGGAACAACGATCGAAGGTCTGGCCGTTTTAGAGGATTGCAATTTCCGCGGGGCCATTATCAAGGCCTGCGATGCAAATTACCAGAAGAATAAGAAATTAAAATAGACAGGAAGTAACAATATGGAAGCAACCATTCGTTTAAACAGAGAGCTTGCGTATACAGGCGTGATATTAAAAATATATCGGGATACCGTGGTGGCTAATGGAATCAGAGAAACGTATGATTTTATCCATCATGACGGCGCGGCAGCAGTCCTCCCGGTGACAAAGGACGGAAAGATCCTCATGGTGCGTCAGTATCGGAACGCCTTAGACCGGTTCACGCTGGAAATTCCGGCAGGAAAACTTGATGCGCCGGATGAGCCGAAGATCGAGTGCGCGGCGAGAGAACTTGAGGAGGAGACAGGATTCCGCAGCGAAACCCTGGAATTCCTGATGACAGTCAACACGACAGTGGCTTTCTGCGATGAGCAG
>USQV01000023.1 GCA_900556965.1 uncultured Clostridium sp. | reverse complement strand
CGGCGGTGCAGGCGGCCCCGGAGGAACCGGTGGAGCAGGAAACTCCGGCGGTGCAGGCGGCTCCGGAATTACCGAAGAAATGATGGAGCTGATGACGGATATGTATATCCGCCGTGCCGATGCCAGCAGAAACTCCATTACCTGCCATTTCAGCATTTACGACCCCTTCAACTATATGGGAAGTGCGGAATTTATCTTATGGAAGACATCCGAGAATATTACGGATCTCAGTGAGTGGGAGGATTCCAGCGTACTGACAGCCATGGCAGCTTCCGCGGGAGATAACGAGCTTACCTTCTATGACCTCGATCCCAACGAAGATTATACGATCTCACTGGGCTTTATCAATGAGGACGGCAAGTATCAGGAGAAAGACCGGATCACAGCCAGCACAAAGAGCTTTGAATCCTCCATTGAGATCACAACGGTAAGAGATGACTCCTACGATTATGTCCTTCATCTGGATCCTGAGATGGAAAAGATCAATACGGTTACCATACAGTACAATGATCCGCAAGATAAAGAGACCTGGACCAGCAGTCAGGCATTTGAGATCATGATGAGTGAGGATGGCTTTGAGGGAACAAAGAGCTATGGATCAGCTGCTGAGATGGCCTCTCTTGAAAAGATCCAGGTTACCGTAAATGTAACCTATAAAGGAAGCTCCGTCTCCGTACCGGTGACTGTTGCAAAGGCTACCGTAAATAACCCCTTCTATTCCACAACAGCAGGAACGACGGGAGCCAGCCTTACAAGCATGATGCAGGAGGTAAGCGCACTCCGCAGACAGGTCGCTCTTTTAAGTGAGGAGCTGGGACTTCAGGAAGAAGTGGAAGCAGCCGGAAGCTCGACCTCCAAAAAGAACAATACTACAAGCGGAAGCACGGGAACCACAAGCGGAAGCACGGGAACCACAAGCGGAAGCACGGGAACCACGAGCGGAAGCACGGAAACCACAAACGGAAGCACGGGAACCACGAGCGGAAGCACAGGAACCACAAGCACTACAGACAAGGTTCACATTGAGAAGGTCGATCCGGTACAGACGGAAAGCTCAAAGACGGATAATACAAAGACCGACAGTATCAAAACCGACAGCACAAAGATCGACAGCACAAAGACCGACAGTATCAAACCAGACAGCACAAAGATCGACAGCATAAAGACCGACAGTATCAAACCAGACAGCATAAAGACGGATAACACAAAGACCGACAGCACCAAAACAGAGAGTGTTATCAGGGAAAACACGGTGAAGGAAACTGCAGCAAAGGAAAGTATCGCAGCAGGAAGCACAAAGAAGGAAAGTACGGAAAAAGAAAGCTCTGGGCAGTCAGGCCAAACAAAGACCTATAGCGTGGTAAGAGATGCCGAGGCTGCGGCACAGAGCATGGAGCCGGCCGAGGATAAACCTGCGGATGCCGGTGCAGATGACACCGACACCTCTGCCTTTGAGATCGTTGAGCAGACGGAAACCGGCAATTAAGGAGGATAAGAGTATGGAGTATATTTTGTCAGCAACAATGGGAGCAGTTGGAACGATGCTTGGACTTGCATTTCTGGGGATCGGCATCGGACTCGGGATCATGGGCGCGCGTGTTGCCGAGGCGATCGGAAGAAACCCGGAAACAAAAAGTGATGTTGTGCAGGGAGTTATGATCGTCGCGATCGTCCTGGCTGTTCTTCTGCTGGTTCTGTTTGCATTTGTATTTCTCCTGCTGTTTTTTAATCCGTTGACTGTATAGTCCCGGAGGGAATATATATGATAATCATACTGACAGTTGTGTTCATCCTGATGGTTGTGATGAACGGTGCATTATTCTATGTGCTTTACTCGGCAGCTTCTACCACAAAAAAACAGGTTTCCTTTAATTTTGTGAAGGAGCTGGAGGATTATAGCGGATATCTTAAGGGGAAAGAACAGGAGAGCAGGCAGCTGGAGGAGAAAAAGGAAGACTTAGATCATGAGATATCTTCCCTGGAGGGAGTTATCCTCTCATTAAAGACCTCCCCGTTTTACGCTCCGAGGCCGATCTCCCGTGAGCTCTATATCCCCACCGCACGATATATCGACAATGAATTTTTCGATAATCATAAGCGTGTAAATGATATGATGAAGCAGGTAGATCAAAAGGAGATCATCAAGAATATCCGCAGCCGGTACACCTATGTCGGAAACCGGGCAGACTATGAGACGGCCTGCAGGCTTCTGGAATTTCTTGATATGGATACCGCGTATCAGCTCTGTACCGTATCGTCCGATGTTCAGCTTGATACCTTAAAGGAAGCCCTTAAGGGGCCGGAGCTCGAATTTCTTTCGAGATATCTGGATACTCTGGGTGAGGATGACGTGTTTGATGTACTTGGATTCCGGACCTTTATCCGTGAGGTCCGTACCGCACAGGATCCGAAGATGTATATAAGGACCGGAGATAAAAAGGTAAACAAAGACTTGCAGGAGATGGTTGACAAAGATGAGGATCTGGTTCTCCAGCATGATGCCAATATCTCTGAGGGGCTGAAGATCATATACCAGAACCAGTCCTTTGATTTCAGTATCTATCGATTAAGGAGCAGGAAATGAGTACATATATTGAAAATCTAGTGAATGCAAAACTGAAAAATATGAAGAACCTGTCCAACACCTACGAGATCGGACATGTAAGAAAGGTTAAGGATTATATCCTTGAGGTATCCGGTCTGGAATCGGTGGGCTTCTATGAGCGTGTCACAGTGGCAGACCACTCCGTCGGTTATGTAACAGGCATCGGTAAAAACTATGTGACCGTAGCGATCCTGCAGGAAAACGGACACATCTACGTCGGCGACGAGGTCGTGTCCACAGGGTATGACTTCTGTGCGATGTATAGCCCCCTCAGCATGGGACACATGGTAAATATCTTTGGTGAGGATCTGATCTTAGGCGAAAAGTTTGAGCAGCTCCGCCCGATCCCCATCGAGACAGACCCGATCCCGATCATGGAGAGAGGAACCGTAAATCGTCCGTTATATACGGGAATCGCAGGTATCGACCTGATCTATCCCATCGGCTTTGGACAGAGACAGCTCATCATCGGAGATAAGAAAACAGGAAAGACCCAGATCGCTCTGGATACGATCATCAACCAGAAAGATAAGAACGTGATCTGTATCTACGCAGCGATCGATAAGCCGAAAAAGCTGATAAAGGAGCTCTATAACGATCTGATGAGAAAGGGCGCCATGGAATATACGCTGATCCTTGCGACCTTCCATGACGATGCACCGCCGGTATCCTTCTTTACCCCCTATGCAGCGCTCTCCATCGCAGAGCTTTATATGAGACAGGGAAAAGATGTTCTTGTGATCTTAGATGATCTTAAGACACATGCGGACTGTCACCGTGAGATCAGCCTTTTAGCCGGAAAGGTACCGGGCCGTGATGCATATCCGCCGGATATTTTCTACACCCACTCCCGTATGCTAGAGAAGGGCTGTCAGCATAAGGACGGCGGTTCGATCACGATCCTTCCTATCGTAGAAACGAAGGGCGGAAATATCACCGATTACATTTCCACCAATATCATCTCCATCACCGACGGACAGCTGGTTCTTTCCAAGAAGAACTTTGAGGCAGGACAGAAGCCGGCTATTAACTACGGTCTCTCGGTATCCCGTCTTGGCGGTGCCGTACAGGATCCCCAGATGAAGAAGCTGGGCGCAAAAGTCCGCCGCGAATTTTTAAGCTATTTGGAGAGCAAGGAGGTTTACCAGCTCGCCAATATGGAAGAAATGAGCGTGGAGATGAGAGCCAGATTTGCGGCCGGCAAACAGCTTGAGGATCGACTGATGCAGTATAAATATTCTCCGAGATCGAGAGAAGAAATCATTGATATGTTTTCCAAGGTAATAGGTGTGAGCGTATGAGTCTGAAAAATGTGGTAAAGGTCATGAATTTCCACTCCCTGCTCAGGGTTGACCGCTCGAGAAAAACGGCAAAGAAATTCTCCCAGATGGAGCAGATGGTTCTGGAAATGCTGGACAATATTCTGAACAACCGAAATGTCCTTCTGGATGTGAAGGCGCTCCAGATGGATCCGAAAATGCCTGAGCTGCAGATCCTTCTCGGAAGTGATCTTGGCTTCTGCGGAAATTTAAATAACCTTGTGCGGCATCTGGCCCTAGAGCTTACGGAAAACCGCCGTACCGTGATCATCGGACGAAAGCTCAGCGGACTTCAGGATAAGGACACCCTGTATTATCAGACACGGGAGGACTTTGACAGGAATCTGGAGGAGCTCTGGAAGCTGTTGTCTGACGGCGTAAGGAAGAAGCAGTTTTCTGAGATCCGACTGATCTATAACCATTATCATAACTCCTCAGAGGTCGAATTTGTCAGCAAGGTGATCTTCCCGATTCCGAAGGGCACACTGGGCAGCGAGGAGTACACCGAGGACTTTGTCTGCGAGGGAGAGCTGCAGGATCTGCTTATGGATCTTGTTGACCTCTATCTGCAGTACGAGGTGGAGATCGCGGCTCAGGTGAGCTATGCGGCAGAAAATATCACCAGAAATAATATCACCACCGAATCGATCAAAAAGATCGAGGAGCGGGAGGAAGAAGAACTTCAGAGGGCCAGGAGAGAGCTGAAGGATAAGGAATTCGCTAAAGTCCTGGATAACTTTACGAAATTAAAAGCTTATTAGGAGGCGTGAAGCGATGGCAGAGCTTGTAGGAAAGGTCATTTCCGTGTCGGAATTGAATGTGCGGATCCTGGTCGAGGAGGGAAACATCCGGATCAGAAACATCCTGTATGCAGAAGTGCGCGGAAAAAGGATCAGCTTTGAGGTTGCGGAGGAGGATGGCAATGTAGTATCCGCAATTCCGCTTCAGAGTGTAATCGGATTAAAAAAGGGTACCCCTGTTTACCTTCTGGAGGACAGTCTGTCCATGCAGTATAACGATGAGCTGCTCGGAAAGGTATTCGATGCTTACGGTGAGCTGATGGACGGAAACACCATCGAAAAGCACGAAAGAAAGGGCGTCTATGACAGAAGTGTCTCCATGGAGGAGATCAACGTAAACGGAGGAAACCTCTGGACCGGCATCAAGGTTCTGGATTTCTTTGCGCCGATGCAGAAGGGCTACAAAATGGGCCTTTTAGGCGGCGCCGGCGTAGGTAAGACCGTTTTGATCAAGGAGCTTATCAACAACGTATATAAAAAATTAAAGTCCAACTCCGTATTCGTCGGAGTCGGAGAGCGTTCCCGTGAGGGCCGTGAGCTTTATGATGAGATGCTGGAGGCCGGACTTCTGGATAAGATCGGCATCGTATTCGGACAGATGGGAGAGAACTCCTCAGCTCGTTCCAAGGCGATCTTCAGCGGATTGACAGCAGCAGAATATCTTCGTGACCAGAAGGGACAGGACGTACTTTTATTCGTAGATAACATCTACCGTTATGTTCAGGCGATCTCCGAGATCAACGCCGAGCTGTCCCGTGTGCCGATCGAGAACGGATACCCGGCAAATATCGGCTCAGCCATCAGCCAGGTGGAGGAGCGTATCAACTCTACGGCAGAAGGCTCCATCACCTCCTTCCAGGCGATCTATATCCCGGCGGATGATATCACGGACGCTGCGGTACAGACGATCCAGTCCCATCTGGACGGCCAGATCGTTCTTGACCGTAAGGTTGCCGAGAAGGGACTCTATCCGGCAGTCGATGTATTCAATACCTCAAGTAAGCTTGTTGATATCGAGAAGATCGGAGAAAAGCATTACCGTCTTGTTGAAACGACCTTAAAATATTATTCCAGATATCGTGATCTGGAGGAGATCATCGCCGTCTTAGGTATCGAGGAGCTTTCGGAAGAAGACAGAAGGGTGTTCTACCGCACCAGAAAGCTCAGAAACTACTTTACGCAGCCTATGTTCGTAGCGGAGCAGTTTACCGGCATTCCGGGTCAGTTCGTAGAGATCGACGATGTGCTCAAGGACGTTGAGAATATTCTGAACGGTACGTATGATGATGTGGATGAGACTGAGTTTGCATATATCGGAAAAATCAATTTTTAAAAAAGATGACAGGATAACAGGGGAGAGGCCGTTATCCGGACGGAGGTGAGAGAATGGCAGACACAAAGAGAGGCGAAAAGAAGCATGAGGAGTCCGGAATGCCGGAAGCAGTTTCAAAAGAAGGAAAGATCTGTGTGAGGATCTGCGGACGGGAAAAGGGCCTTGAGGTCTACGAGAAGGTAAACTTTGTGCGCGTTATCAGTAAAAGATACAATCTGCTGATCATGGCCGACTATCTGCCGATCATCGGAGAGATCGAGGGCTCTGTATTCTTCCGGACGGCCGATCAGGAATACCGGAAAGAGCATATAAAGGGATACTTCATGCATAAAAACAATGAATTTTCCCTGATGCTGAAAAGCGTAGATGCTCCGAAGGAAACGACGGAGGAAAAAAATGAGTAACTATGTCTTATATCCGATTCTGGAAATGAAGGGATATATAATCATTACGGTGGCCATCCTGTTCCTTCTTACCCTGTTTGCCCTTTATACGATGGGGAGAAGAAAAAGAGGGATGAAGGCCTTTGGCTGGCAGGCCCTGCTCCTTGGAAGGACAAAAATAGAGCTCGTGTGGATGTCCTTAGGGATATCCCAGATCGCCTTTGTCCTATCCATGGTATTCTTCTTTGTCCCCATGGGAACCGTGCAGATCGCGGCGCTTATCCTCCTTTGCGGGGCGAAGGGGCTCCTTACCCTTTCCCCCGGAAGTATCATGGGGGAAGTGGTGTTCGGCGGGCTGACCGGGACGGCCCTTATGGCAGGAAACCTCCTGATCGACTATATGAAGGATACGGGAATGGATATCTACATCCTCCTGATATGGGCCCTGTTATCCCTGTTTGTGATCCAGTATTCGTTCTATTTTTTTATAAAAGGTTTGGAAAGGATGTTACAGCAGCATGAAAGAGCAAAACGGAGAAAACTTAGAAGGAGGAAGAAGCAGGAAGAATAGCTTCGGACTGAAAAAAAGAAGATCGAGGATCATTTCTCTGGCTGCAGTGGGTGCTGCTGCGATCGTTATCGTTAGTGCGGTCGTGGCCCTGTGGGGCCGTGACACCTATGAATTAAAGGAGCCGGCCTATATGTGTGTCAACGGAAGCCGGTTTGACCTTAAGGGAGATGTAAGACTCTATCACAAGGATGACAGAACAACGTTAAATGCATTCGGAGAAAAATATGAGATGGAGGATTATCCTCTTATCCTTACCGACAGCGGGTCGGTGCTTTTACAGAAAAGTTGCTCATGGACAAGAGCGGCGGATGACATGATCTTCCGTGTCGATTACTTTTCCGAGGTCGGAAAGGACGAGGAGGGCATGTATATCGGGCGCAGAGGAAAAAAGAGCCGTGACCTTTCCGGCTTCTTATATGACAATTCCGATACCTATGTATTTTTAGAGCCCGCAACCTTAAGCTACAATGATAAGACCGTTAAGATCGAGCCGATGACCGTCGTGCAGGTCGTCTACCGGGATTATATACAGATCTACGGCCCCGGTCTGGAGAATGAGACAGAAGATCTTGACTCCGATGCGGTTACGGCTGTGTTTGAAAATGAGAAACGGGTAAATCTGGCAACAGACCGTTATTATGCGGTAAACGGATCCTGGAGATTACTGTTTTTGCCGCTGGATGTATTGCAGGCGGCAGAGTAGGAGGGAGCAGAATGAAGAAATTATCGAGTATCATAAAGGTCGCAGGGTTTGCGGCAGTTGTGCTGTGCTCCCTGTTTGTGGTTCAGTGGTATCAGCTTAAGTGTATGGCCCATCTGCAGGAGCCGGTCTATGTTGTGGAAACTTCGGAGGTCGCGAAAAATCTGTCCAAAGCGACGGAGCCGGAATCCCGGTCTTATAAGTTAAAACGGGTAGAGGCGGACGAGGCGGTCTATAAGCGCGGCTTCGACCTCTATGTAGGACAGGGAAAGGAAAAGATCAACAAGGAATTTCCGTTCTACGCCAATGACGGCAATGCGGTCATGATCATGGCGGCTTCCCCGGTACTGATCGACTCTGAATTTGGACAGTCGAAGACGTTTCAGGGAATGTATGTCAGTGACGGGCTTGCCTTTAACTATGACAAAACTCAGGCCGATGATGACAGCTTTTATTTCCTGAAGCTGGATAACGGCCTTTTTATGAATGCTCAGGGAGTTGAATTTGACTACCCGGGCGGAAGCAGTAAGGTCCGTATGAACAGTATCTTCTATCTGGGAACGGACGGGGTACGCTATTATTCGCTCCAGAAGGATCATGAGCTCCAGTATTCGGCGCTTCCGACTACGAAGCTGATGACCGTTACCATCGGCGATAATACCTACAGCTATGAGCAGCTCTTAGAGAGCCTCGGCGTGACGAAGAAAGCAGGACGTCAGCCGGAGAGGACAAAAGAAGAAACAGAGGCAGAAACCTTCCCGGAGAAGGCAACCGAGATCGAGCTTTCCGGTGAGGATCTTGAGGAGGCCGGCGGTAATGCAGACGGCTCCGTAAGTGTTTCAGAAGCGGAAGAAACATCTTCCGCAGACGAAAGCGGAAACGGCGGAAGGGGTCAGAAGCAGAATACGGCAAGCGCCTTAAATGGATCGGAGAGCTTGGGAGCTTTGGAGGGCTCTGAGGGCTTCGGCGCATCCGGTGCAGTCGGAGAGGGAGAAAACGGCGGTTTAAGCAATGACCGTGCCTCCGGCTTTTCCGGAGGCTCCTCAAACGGCGGC